>NZ_JAWOAI010000291.1:0-12514 GCF_033194735.1 Streptomyces sp. W16 | reverse complement strand
GGCACTGCGAGGCGGGCGACGTCCTCGCGGACGAGGTGGCGCTGCCCGGCGACGTACGCCCCGGCGACCTCCTCGCCGTACCGGCGGCCGGCGCCTATCACCTGTCCATGGCGTCCGGTTACAACCTGGTCGGCCGGCCGCCGGTCGTCGCGGTGGCCGACGGCATCGCACGCGTCCTGGTCCGCCGCGAGTCGCTGGAGGACATGAACCGCCGGGACGTCGGGCTGTAGTCACTCACCGGTCGATCACCGTCAAAGGCTCAACCTGTACGGCACCACGCACACGACGACATCAGTACGGGCCCGCAGCGCCGCCGCCAGCAACAGCCCGCGCTGGTTCTGCAGGATCTGGTAGCGGCGGTGGCGGGGCTCCACTTCCGGGATGAGCACGACGATCTGCCGGCCGCTCTCCGCCGCCCGCCGTACATAGTCGACGATCGGCTGCACCAGCGAGCGCTGCGGACTGTCGATGACGTCCAGTGGCACGCCCGGCTCCCAACGGTCCCAACTCTCCCGCAGCGCGCGGGCGTTGGCGGGGTCTCCGTGCACGGCGACCGCGACGACCTCGTGGCCGAGGGCGCGAGCCGCGGTCAGCGCGCGCTGGGTGACCCTGCTGACCTGGCCCACCGGCACGATGACGAGCGAGTCGGTGACCCGGCGCAGCGGCGGCGGCACCTCGCCGAGCCCGACCTCCCGGGCAACCTCCGTGTAATAGCGCTGGATCCGGGCGAACAGCAGCATCAGCAGCGGGATGGCTACGACCACCACCCAGGCCCCTTCGGTGAACTTGCTCGCCAGCAGCACGACTCCGGCCACGCAGGTCAGCAGCGCGCCGACGCCGTTGAGCAGCGCGCGGCGGAGCCAGCCCGGCGGACGCTCCCGCGCCCAGTGCCGTACGAGCCCGATCTGACTGATCGTGAAGCCGACGAACACACCGATCGCGAAGAGCGGGAGCATACGGTGCGTGTCGGCGTCCACGGCGGTCAGGAGGAGCGCCGCGAGGAGGGCGAGGGCCACAACTCCCCAGCGGTAGACCGGGCGTTCGGTGCGCAGCCCGAACAGGTGCGGCAGCCGGTGGTCCTTGGCGAGCAGGCTCATCAGGACGGGCAGCCCGCCGAAGCTGGTGTTCGCGGCGAGGGCGAGCGCGAGGGTGACGATCAGGTTCGTGGCGTAGTACGGCCAACCCGTGCCGTAGGCGCCCGCGGTGAGCTGCGCGAGGACGGTCACGCCGCCGCGCGGGGCCACGTGGTCGCGCCGGATCAGCACCGCGAGCCCGATCAGCATCAGGCCGAGCAGTGCGCCCAGCATCAGTTCGGTGCGCTGGGCCCGCCGTACGCGTGGTGTGCGGAAGGCGGGGACGCCGTTGGCGATGGCCTCCACCCCGGTCAGCGCGGAGCAGCCGGAGGAGAAGGCCTTGAGGAGCAGCAGGATGCCCAACGCCTCGGTGGTGTGGGCGGGTTGGGCGGTGCCGACGACCGCCGCGGGATGGGAGCGGGCCAGGCCGAGGACGACGATGCCGAGGATGCCGACGACGAACAGCGCGGTGGGCAGCATCAGTACGCGTGCGCTCTCGGCGACGCCCCGCAGGTTGACGGCGGTGAGCAGCGCGAGCCCGACGAGACAGAGCTCCAGCAGATGCGAACCGAGGGAGGGGAAGGCGGAGGCGAGGCTCGCCGCGCCGGCCGCCAGGCTGACCGCCACCGTCAGCACGTAGTCCACGACGAGACTGGCCGCCGCGAGGTAACTCGTCCGGGGCCCCAGGTCCTTCTTCGCCACCGCGTAGGCGCCCCCGCCGTCCGGGTGAACCGCGATGACCTGCCCGTACGACACGACGAGCACCGCCAGCAGCCCGGCGATGACGAGTGTGACCGGCAGGGTGGCGTTCAGCGCGCTCGTGCCGGCGGTGATCAGTACGAGCACGATCGCCTCGGGCCCGTAGGCCACCGAGCTGAGCGCGTCGAGGGAGAGCGCGGCCAGGCCTTCGAGGCTGGTGAGGTGGCTGCGGTCGCCCTCCCCCGGCCGCAGCGGAACTCTGGGCCGCAGTTCGCGGCGGGCCAGACCGAACGCCATGGGTGACCTCGCGATACAGGGAGTGGGTTCCGATCGGGGCCAGTGTGACCGGCGCCCGCCGCACGGGACGCGAAGGACGCGCCCACGTCTCCCGAGACTCCACCGCAGTGGTCTAGACCGCCAGGGGAGGCCAAGGTCACAGCCGCGTCCTCTGCTGCTCACCTGCACGTTTGCCCTAGCATCCGAGCATGACGGTCCTGCCTGACGACGGGCTCTCGCTGGCCGCCGAGTTCCCTGACGCGACCCATGAGCAGTGGCAACGCCTGGTGGAAGGCGTACTGCGCAAGTCGGGCAAGGAAGCCTCGGGTACGGCAGCGGAAGACGCCCTGTCCACCCCCCTGGAGGACGGGCTCCGTGCCCGTCCCCTGTACACCGCGGACGACTCCGCGCCCGCGCCCGGTCTCCCCGGTTTCGCCCCCTTCGTACGGGGCGGCCGAGCCGAGGGCAACACCCTCGGCGGCTGGGACGTACGGCAGCGGCACACGACCGCCGACAACTCCGCGGTCCTCGGCGACCTGGAGAACGGCGTCACCTCGCTGTGGCTGACCGTGGGCGAGCAGGGCATCCCGGTCGCGTCCCTCGGCCAGGTCCTCGACGGCGTCTATCTCGACCTGGCGCCCGTCGTCCTCGACCCGGGCCCCGAAGTCGCTTCCGCCGCGGCCGAGTTGCTACGGCTGTACGAGGAGCGGGGCATCGCGCGTGAGGCCGCCCGGGGCAACCTGGGCGCCGACCCGCTGGGCTTCGCGGCCCGCACCGGGGACGAGGCCTTCGACTTCGCACCGGTCGCCGCACTCGCCCGGCGGTGCGCCGAGGAGTACCCGGGGCTGCGCGCGCTGACCGTGGACGCGCTGCCGTACCACGAGGCCGGCGGCTCGGCGGCGCAGGAGTTGGGCGCCTCGCTGGCCACCGGTGTCGCCTATCTGCGCGAACTGACCGAGGCGGGGCTCACCGTCGAACAGGCCGTAGGCCAGCTGGAGTTCAGGTACGCGGCGACCGCCGACCAGTTCCTCACGATCGCCAAGTTGCGCGCGGCGCGCAGGCTCTGGGCCCGAGTGGCCGAGGTCTGCGGGGCTCCTGGCGGGCAGGTGCAGCACGCGGTGACCTCGCCGGTGATGATGTCCCGCCGTGACCCGTGGGTGAACATGCTGCGCACGACGGTCGCGACGCTGGCCGCCGGGGTGGGCGGCGCCGAGTCCGTCACCGTGCTGCCCTTCGACCACGCGCTGGGCCTGCCGGACGCGTTCGCGCGCCGGATCGCCCGCAACACCTCGACGATCCTGGTCGAGGAGTCGCATCTGTCCCGGGTGATCGACCCGGCGGGCGGCTCCTGGTACGTGGAGCGCCTCACGGACGAACTCGCCCACGCGGGCTGGGAGTTCTTCCAGCACATCGAGCAACAGGGCGGCCAGGCAGCCGCGTTGCGCTCCGGCCGCCTCCGCGAGGACCTCGCCACCACCTGGGCGGCGCGCAGCTTGAAGCTCGCCAAGCGCCGCGAACCCATCACCGGCGTAAGCGAGTTCCCGAACCTCGCCGAACGCCTCCCGGAACGCGCCCCTACCCCCGTCGCCCCGTCCGGCGGCCTGCCGCGCGTGCGCCGCGACGAGGCCTACGAGGAACTGCGCGCCCGCTCCGACGCCCACCTCGCGGCGACCGGCTCCCGTCCGCGCATCTTCCTGGCCGCCCTCGGCCCGGCCGCCGCGCACACCGCGCGCCTCACCTTCGCCTCGAACCTGTTCCAGGCGGGCGGCATCGAGCCCGTCACCGGGGGCGAGTTCGCGGACAGCGGTGCCACCGAGGCCTGTCTGTGCTCCAGCGACGCCCTGTACGAGGAGCAAGCGGCTTCGGTCGCCGGGGAGTTGAGGTCGGCCGGTGCCGGGCACGTGTTCCTCGCGGGCCGTCCCGGGCAGTACCCCGGTGTCGACGCCTACGTCTTCGCGGGCTGTGACGCCGTAGCCGTACTGTCCGCCACCCTCGACCGCATGGGAGTGTCCTGATGGCAGCGATGGGGCGCATCCCCGACTTCTCCGGGATCGAGCTGGGGGCCCCGGCCGCCGAAGCCGGTGCCGACGAATGGCGCGACGCCGTCAAGAAGGCGGCGGGCGGCGACGACCTCCTCTGGGAGACCCCGGAGGGCATCGCGGTCAAACCGCTGTACACCGGGCAGGACCTGGAGGGCCTGGACTTCCTGGCCACCTACCCCGGCATCGCGCCGTATCTGCGCGGCCCGTACCCGACGATGTACGTCAACCAGCCCTGGACGATCCGCCAGTACGCGGGCTTCTCCACGGCCGAGGAGTCCAACGCCTTCTACCGGCGCAACCTGGCGGCCGGTCAGAAGGGCCTGTCGGTCGCCTTCGACCTGCCCACGCACCGGGGTTACGACAGCGACCACCCTCGCGTCACCGGTGACGTCGGCATGGCGGGCGTGGCGATCGACTCGATCTACGACATGCGGCAGCTCTTCGACGGCATCCCCCTCGACAAGATGACCGTGTCGATGACGATGAACGGCGCCGTACTGCCCGTACTCGCCCTCTACATCGTGGCGGCGGAGGAACAGGGCGTACCGCCCGAGAAGTTGGCCGGGACCATCCAGAACGACATCCTCAAGGAGTTCATGGTCCGCAACACCTACATCTATCCGCCGAAGCCGTCGATGCGGATCATCTCCGACATCTTCGCCTACACCTCTCAGCGGATGCCCCGCTACAACTCGATCTCCATCTCCGGGTACCACATCCAAGAGGCGGGCGCGACGGCCGACTTGGAGCTGGCGTACACCCTCGCGGACGGGGTGGAGTACATCCGGGCGGGCCGGGCCGCGGGGATGGACGTGGACGCGTTCGCGCCCCGGCTCTCCTTCTTCTGGGCGATCGGCATGAACTTCTTCATGGAGATCGCGAAGCTGCGGGCGGCCCGCCTGCTGTGGGCCAAGCTGGTGAAACAGTTCGACCCGCAGAACGCCAAGTCCCTCTCCCTGCGCACCCATTCACAGACCTCGGGCTGGTCGCTGACCGCGCAGGACGTCTTCAACAACGTCACGCGGACGTGCGTCGAGGCGATGGCCGCGACGCAGGGCCACACCCAGTCGCTGCACACCAACGCCCTGGACGAGGCCCTCGCACTGCCCACCGACTTCTCGGCGCGCATCGCCCGCAACACCCAACTCCTCATCCAGCAGGAGTCCGGCACCACCCGGGTCATCGACCCGTGGGGCGGCAGCGCGTACATCGAGAAGCTCACCTACGACCTCGCACGCCGCGCCTGGCAGCACATCGAGGAGGTCGAGGCCGCAGGGGGTATGGCCAAGGCCATCGACGCGGGCATCCCCAAGCTGCGCATCGAGGAGGCCGCGGCCCGCACCCAGGCCCGCATCGACTCCGGGCGCCAGCCGGTCATCGGCGTCAACAAGTACCGCGTGGAGACCGACGAGCAGATCGACGTCCTCAAGGTCGACAACTCCTCGGTACGCACCCAACAGATCGAGAAACTACGGCGGTTGCGCGCCGAGCGCGACGAACAGGCCACTCAGGACTCGCTGGACGCGCTGACCCGCGCAGCGGGTGGTGAGGGCAACCTGCTGGAGCTGGCGGTGAACGCGGCCCGCGCGAAGGCCACGGTCGGCGAGATCTCCGACGCGCTGGAGAAGGTGTACGGGCGGCACGCGAGCCAGATCCGTACGATCTCCGGTGTGTACCGCACCGAAGCCGGCGAGTCCCCGTCCGTCGAGCGCACCCGCACCCTGGTGGCCGAGTTCGAGGAGGCCGAGGGCCGCCGCCCGCGCATCCTGGTCGCCAAGATGGGCCAGGACGGCCACGACCGCGGCCAGAAGGTCATCGCCACCGCCTTCGCCGACCTCGGCTTCGACGTCGACGTCGGCCCCCTCTTCCAGACCCCCGGCGAGGTGGCCCGCCAGGCCGTCGAGGCAGACGTGCACGTCGTCGGGGTCTCCTCGCTGGCGGCAGGGCACCTCACGCTCGTACCGGCGCTGAAGGAGTCCCTCGCCGAGGAGGGCCGCGAGGACATCATGATCGTGGTCGGCGGAGTCATCCCGCCGCAGGACGTACCGACGCTCCTGGAGATGGGCGCGGCGGCCGTGTTCCCGCCCGGGACGGTGATCCCGGACGCGGCCTACGACCTGGTCGAGCGGCTGGCCACCGACCTCGGGCACACCTCGTGATCGATGTCGACACCTATGTGAAGGGCGTACTCGACGGCAAGCGGGCACTGGTGGCCCGCGCCATCACGCTCGTCGAGTCGACGAAACCCCAACACCGGGCCATGGCCCAGGAGTTGCTGACCGAACTGCTGCCGCACAGTGGAAAGGCGCGGCGGATCGGCGTCAGCGGTGTCCCGGGCGTGGGCAAGTCGACGTTCATCGACGCGTTCGGCACACTGCTGACCTCGCTCGGCTTCCGGGTCGCGGTGCTCGCCGTCGACCCGTCCTCCACCCGGACCGGCGGCTCGATCCTCGGCGACAAGACCCGCATGGAACGCCTGGCCGTGGACCCGGCGGCCTTTGTCCGCCCCTCTCCCACCGCCGGCACTCTCGGCGGCGTCGCGAAGGCGACCCGGGAGTCGATCGTGGTCATGGAGGCGGCGGGCTACGACGTCGTACTCGTCGAGACGGTCGGCGTGGGCCAGTCCGAGACCGCCGTGGCCAACATGGTCGACTCCTTCCTGTTGTTGACCCTGGCCCGCACGGGCGACCAGCTACAGGGCATCAAGAAGGGCGTCCTGGAGCTGGCGGACGTCATCGCCGTCAACAAGGCGGACGGCCCGCACGAGCGGGACGCGCGGGGCGCGGCAAGGGAGTTGGCGGGCGCACTGCGCCTGATGCATCCCGCCGACGCCGCCTGGACCCCGCCGGTCCTGAGCTGCAGCGCCCGGGAGAACACCGGCCTGGACACAGTCTGGGAACGCCTGGAACAACACCGCTCACTCCTGGACTCCACGGGCCGCCTGGCCGCCAAACGCCGTGAGCAGCAGGTGGATTGGACGTGGACGATGGTCCGCGACGAGTTGCTTGGGCGGCTGCACTCGGATCCGACGGTACGTGCGCTGGCGCCGGTCCTCGAACGCCAGGTACGTGAGGGCGAGTTGACAGCAACGCTGGCGGCAGAGGAAATCCTCCGAGCCTTTAAAACCGGGCCCAGCTAGCTACCCCAGGGGCGCGGGGCTGTATCGATATGCGGCTCCGCCGCGGGGCGCGACCAGCCCCCACCGGCCGAAAGCCAAAACTCGACCTACCCGCTACGCTGACCCACGCAGCTGGTTCGCCCCGTCAGCCAGACGGACGCGTCGCAAGAGGGAACCCGGTGAAATTCCGGGACTGCCCCGCAGCGGTGAGCAGGAACGACCGCCGTCATACGCACTGGGTCCGACAACAGGACCTGGGAAGCGACGGCCAGTAGGTGTCCTCCGGTCGAACGGAGGCCGTGCCCGCGAGTCCGAAGACCTGCCAACTGCCCGCACGCGAAGCATTCGTGCGCGGAATCCCGGTGAC
Source organism: Streptomyces sp. W16 (assembly GCF_033194735.1). NCBI lineage: Bacteria > Bacillati > Actinomycetota > Actinomycetes > Kitasatosporales > Streptomycetaceae > Streptomyces > Streptomyces sp. W16. Next base: position 4,939 of record NZ_JAWOAI010000291.1, on the reverse strand, counting down.
CTCGTGGGCGGGTCGGCGTACATACCGGCAGGTACGAACTCCGGTCTGACGTTCCTTCGCGCTCTCGTCCCGTCCCGGGATCTCAGGGAGTCATCTCGCGAAGGAGAGTTCCGTGACAGCGAAGTCCGCAGCCGCGGCAGCACGGGCCACCGTGTACGGCTACCCCCGTCAGGGCCAGGGCCGGGAACTGAAGAAGGCCGTCGAGGGCTACTGGAAGGGCCGCGTCGACGCCGACGCCCTCCGGGCCACCGCGGCCGAACTGCGCCGCGCCAACTGGCGGCAACTGGCCGAGGCCGGCATCCACGAAGTGCCGACCGGCGACTTCTCGTACTACGACCATGTCCTGGACACCAGTGTCATGGTCGGCGCGATCCCCGCCCGCCACCGCGCCGCCGTCGAACTCGACGCGCTGGACGGGTACTTCGCGATGGCGCGCGGCACGCAGGACGTGGCGCCGCTGGAGATGACGAAGTGGTTCGACACCAACTACCACTATCTGGTGCCCGAGTTGGGCCCGGACACCGCGTTCACCACCGACTCCACCAAGCAGGTCGCGGAGTTGAAGGAGGCCCTCGCCCTGGGCCTCACCGCCCGGCCGGTGCTCGTCGGCCCGGTCACCTATCTGCTGCTCGCCAAGCCCGCGCCCGGAGTTGCCGCGGACTTCGATCCGCTGACGCTGCTGGACCGGCTGCTGCCGGTGTACGCCGAGGTCCTCGCCGATCTGCGGGCGGCGGGCGCGGAGTGGGCGCAGCTCGACGAGCCCGCGCTCGTCCAGGACCGGACCCCGGCCGAGCTGAACGCCGCCGAGCGCGCCTACCGTGACCTCGGCGCGCTCACGGACCGGCCGAAGTTGCTGGTCGCCTCGTACTTCGACCGGCTCGGCGACGCGCTGCCGGTGCTGGCGAAGGCTCCGGTGGAGGGGCTGGCGCTCGACTTCACCGAGGCCGCCGCCGCCAACCTGGACGCCCTGGCCGCGGTGGGCGGGCTGCCCGGCAAGCGGCTGATCGCCGGGGTGGTCGACGGCCGCAACATCTGGGTCAACGATCTCACCAAGTCCCTTGCCACACTGGGCACGTTGCTCGGTCTTGCCGACCGGGTCGACGTGGCCGCCTCCTGCTCGCTGCTGCACGTCCCGCTCGATGCCGCCGCCGAACGGGACATCGAACCGCAGATCCTGCGCTGGCTCGCGTTCGCGAGGCAGAAGACGCGCGAGATCGTCACCCTCGCCGAGGGCCTGGCCCGGGGCACCGGCACGATCTCCGCCCAACTGGCCGCGAACCGGGCCGACCTGGCCTCCCGCGCGGGCTCCCCGATCACCCGGGACCCCGCCGTACGGGCCCGTACCGCCGCCGTCACAGAGGCCGACGCCCGGCGCTCGCAGCCGTACGGCGAGCGGACCACCGCCCAGCGGGCGCGTCTCGGTCTGCCGCTGCTGCCGGCCACCACGATCGGCTCGTTCCCGCAGACCGCCGAACTGCGCACCGCCCGCGCGGACTTGAGGGCGAACCGGATCGGCACGGCCGGGTACGAGGAGCGCATCAGGGCGGAGATCGGCGAGGTGATCTCCTTCCAGGAGAAGACCGGCCTCGACGTCCTGGTGCACGGCGAGCCCGAACGCAACGACATGGTCCAGTACTTCGCCGAGCAGCTGACGGGCTACCTCGCCACGCAGCACGGCTGGGTCCAGTCCTACGGCACCCGTTACGTCCGGCCACCGATCCTGGCCGGCGACATCTCCCGCCCCGAGCCGATGACGGTCCGCTGGACGACGTACGCCCAGTCCCTCACCTCACGGCCGGTCAAGGGCATGCTCACCGGGCCCGTCACCATGCTCGCCTGGTCCTTCGTCCGCGACGACCAGCCGCTCGGCGACACCGCCCGGCAGGTCGCCCTCGCCCTGCGCGACGAGGTCAACGACCTTGAGGCGGCGGGGACTTCGGTCATCCAGGTCGACGAACCGGCGCTGCGCGAGACGCTTCCGCTGCGCGCGGCGGACCGGGAGGCGTATCTCGGCTGGGCGACGGAGGCGTTCCGCCTCACCACTGCCGGTGTCCGGCCGGACACTCAGATCCACACCCACATGTGCTACGCCGAGTTCGGCGACATCGTGCAGGCCATCGACGATCTCGACGCGGACGTCATCAGCCTGGAGGCCGCCCGCTCGCACATGCAGGTGGCCCGTGAGCTGGCCGGGCACGGTTATCCGCGTGAGGCGGGACCCGGCGTGTACGACATCCACTCGCCGCGCGTCCCGAGCCCGGACGAGGCCGCGGCCTTGCTGCGCAAGGGACTTGAGGCCATTCCGCCGGAGCGGCTGTGGGTCAATCCGGACTGCGGTCTGAAGACCCGCGGCTGGCCCGAGACCCGCGCGTCGCTGGAGAACCTGGTCGCCGCGGCCCGTACGGTCCGTGAGGAACTGGCCGGTTCCTGACCCGAAGGTGGGGGCGGCCGGGGGAACATCCTCCCGGCCGCCCCCACCCTGCGGCACAGGGGGACGATGTCCGTACAGCCCGACCGGAGAACTGGAGCGACCGAGTGACCAGCCGCATCACCCTGATCTCACCGGCGTTGAACCGGTCCCTGCGGGAGGCCCGGTTCGACGACGGCAGCCCGCTCGACCCGAGCGGCAGGGCCCGCGCCGAGTCCGCCGCCGGTTCGCTCGGGGCGGCCGACCGGGTGCTGGTCTCCCCCACCGTGCGCTGCCGGGAGACGGCGTCCGCGCTCGGCCTCGCGGCCGTGCCGGAGCCGGAGTTGGCGGGTCTCGACATGGGCCGCTGGCGGGGCCTGACGCTCGACGAGGTGCTGGCGCGGGAGCCGGACGCGGTGTTGTCCTGGCTGTCGGACCCGGACGCGGTGCCCCACGGCGGCGAGTCGGTGCGGGCGCTGTGCGAGCGGGCGGCCGGGTGGCTGGAGGCCGCGGCGACGTTCGAGGGCAGGACCCTCGCGGTCGTGGAACAGGAGCTCGTCCGAGCCCTGGCTGTCGCGATCCTCGGCGCGCCCGGGCCGGCCTTCTGGCGGCTCGACGTGCCCCCGCTGACCGCGACCGACCTCAGCGGACAGTCCGGGAGATGGAACCTGCGCCTCGGGCGGGAGCTGGGGGCCGAGACCCGCTGACGCGGGGACGGGGTCGCCCTCCCTGAGCATCCTCGATCAACTATACACACCGTATATACTCGGTATGTATAGTCTGGACATGCCATCTCTGAGGTCTCTGCAGAAGAAGAGGAAAAGAACCCGGGCCGGGTTGCGTGCCGTCGGCATGTTTGTGGCGGTCGCCTCGCTGGCCCTTGCGTCGAGCGGGTGCACCAAGCTCGACACGACCGCGCCCGCCGCCGCCCGGGCACATGCCGTGTCGGCGACCGCGCAGGCCCGTTTCGGGACGGTCGACTGCCGTGAGGCGAAGTGCATCGCGCTGACCTTCGACGCCGGGCCGAGCGAGAACTCGGCGCGGCTGCTCGACATCCTGAAGGAGAAGCAGGTCCCGGCGACCTTCTTCCTGCTCGGCAAGGGGCACATCGCGAAGTACCCGGAGCTGGTCAAGCGCATGGCCGCCGAGGGGCACGAGGTGGCCAGCCACACCTGGGACCACAAGATCCTGACCCGGATAACGCCCGCGCAGATACGCGGCGAACTGGAACGCACGGACGACGCGATAGAGCGGATCACCGGCAAGAAGCCGACGCTGATGCGTCCGCCGCAGGGCCGCACCGACGACACCGTGCACAAGATCTGCCGTCAGCTGGGCCTCTCGGAGGTGCTGTGGAGCGTGACCGCCAAGGACTACGCGACCACCGACTCCGCCCTCATCACCAAGCGCGTCCTCGCCCAGGCCACCCGGGACGGGATCATCCTGCTGCACGACCTGTACCAGGGCACCGTGCCCGCCGTCCCCGGCATCATCGACGCGCTGAAGGAGCGCGGGTACGTGTTCGTGACCGTGCCGCAGCTGCTGGCGCCCGGGAAGGCGGAGCCGGGGAAGGTGTACCGGCCCTGAGCCACCCGGGCCCGCTCTCTTCACCAGGTCAGGTGCAGGGCGTAGGGGGAGCGGTGGATCATCGTGGGCCGCATGGTGACCGGACGGTCCGCCGCGAGCCGCAGACCGGGCAGGCGTCGGGTCAACTCCTCCAGCGTGAGGCGGAGTTGCTCCCGGGCGAGTTGGGAGCCCGGGCAGCCGTGCACGCCGAGGCCGAAGGCGAGGTGGCGGGCGGCCGGGGTGCGGGTGATGTCGAAGGTGTCGGCGCGCGGGTGGCGCCGCTCGTCCCGGTTGGCCGCGCCGAAGGCGACGAACAGCGTTGCCCCGGCGGGGAGTTCGGTGCCGGCGAGGACGACCGGCCGGGTGGTGATCCTGCGGAAGCCCTGCAGTGCGGTGTCGTAGCGGGCCGCCTCCTCGATCGCCGCGGGGATGCGATCGGGTTCGGCGCACAGCAGCTCCCACTGGCGCGGGTGGCGCAGCAGATGCAGGACGGTCGTACCGATGAGCGCGGTGGTGGTGAGGTGTCCGGCGATCAGCAAGTTCTGCAAGTCGGCGACGAGTTGGTGCCGGTGCTCCAGAGTCAGCGGCCCCTCGGCGACGGAGGCGATCAGCTCCGAACAGAGGTCCTCGCGGGGTTGGTCGTACCGCTCCCGCACGGCCCGGTCGAGGGTGTGCTGCATCGCGACGACGTCCTGGGCCGCGGCGACCTGCTCGTCCTCCTCCAGGGGACGGAACAGCAGCTCCTCGGCGCGGTGGCCGCCGTGGACGACTCCAGGTATGTCGTCGGGGTCGAGGCCGACGATTCTCCCGATCACCTCGCCGGGGAGCCGGCGGGCGTACGCCGACATCAGCTCGACGTGCCCGTCCTTGGCGAACGTGTCCACGAGAGCGGCGGCGCGCTCGGCGGCGTAGGGCAGGACGGCCGTGACGCGCGCCGGGGAGAGGCCGCGGACGATGGGTGCGCGC
>NZ_JAWOAI010000290.1:0-12530 GCF_033194735.1 Streptomyces sp. W16 | reverse complement strand
TGCGGGCCGAGGCGCTCGCGCCCCACCTGGAGCACGCGGAAACCCGGCAGGGAGTCCTGGACGAGCGGCAGGAGGGGGCCGCATGTCTCTGATCTCAACACTCGCCCGCCTGGAGGCCGTTCGCACCGGCCGCGCCCAGCCCTCCGCGACCGTCCGCCACCGGCACCTCTCCGAGCACCCCCTCGTCCTGGTGCCGCTCACCACCGCCGGTGAGGCCGGCGCGCCCCTCGGTGCGCTCGTCGGCACGGACCGGGACGCGCCGCGGCTGCTCGTCGTACCGCAGCCGCGCGACCGCGACCTCAGGTTCGCGTTCCTGGCCGAACTGGCGGACGTGGTCCTGCCGTACATCGACACGTTCGCGGACGACGTGGAGGCCGCCGAGCGCAACGAGACCGATCCGGAGACCGGCAAGCGGGTCAAGGTCGAGGTCGAACTGTGCGCGGACGCCCCGCAGTTGATCGTGCCGAGCCGCGCGGGCATCGAGCTGGTCCGGCTGCTCGGCCGCTCGATGCGCTTTCGCCGTACGGCCGAGCAGGACCCGGAGACCCCGCATCCCGCGCCCCCGCACGTGCCGTTGGTCGGGCGCTGGCTGACCCACTTCGGGGAGCGGGCCCGGGTGCCCGGTTCGGCGCTGCTGCTCGCGCTCACCGAGGTGCTCGGCCGGCACTGGGCGGCCGGTCAGTCCAGCCTGGAGGACCAGCACCTGGGCGCGCTGCTCGCCTGGATCGACCCGCCGGACGGTGTCTCCGGTGCCGAGGCCGCGCTCGACGCGGAGCTACGGCGGGACGCGCAGGGCCAGTTGGTGTGCCCGCCGGCGGGCCCGGCCACCGACCCGGCGTTCGACAACAAGCTGCTCGCCCCCGCCATCGAGCGCTACGACCGCGCCCGTACCGCCCTCGCCGCTGCCGAGGACGGCCTGGAGGCCGACGACCGGCTCGGTGAACTCACCGCCGCCGAGCGGGAGATCAGGGCCCTCGTCGAGAGCGTCACCCGCCCCACCTGGGACGCGGTGTGGCACGGGCTCGATCTGCTGCGGGCGCTGCCCGAGGGTACGCACGCCGTCGACCGGTGGACCCGCGACCGCTGGTCCTTCACCGGTCACCGCGACCGGATCGTGGCCGGTGAGCCCCCGCAGCCGCGCCGCGACGACGCGGTCACGGCGGCCAACAAGCTGGCCACGCGCGAGCGCGAACAGGCCCGCCTGGACGCCCAGGAGGCCCTGGACGACCCGCTGGTGATGGCCGGGCGGCGGCTCGCCGGGGAGGCGTTCGCGGGCGAGGTCACGGATGTCCTCATGGCGTACAGCGAGGGCAAGAGCCCCCGCCCGCGCCCGCTGGTGACCGTGCGCACGGACGACCGGCCGCATCTCGGGGAGCGGGCGAAGGTGTTCCGGTCACTGGGCGGCAAGCCGCAGTCCGCGGAGTTCGTGGGCCACGAGGAGGAAGGTGCCCTCATCGTCCTCCGGGTCGTCGACAAGATGGGGCGCGGCAAGGAGCCGGAGACCGGTTCCGTGCCGGAGAAGGGCGACCGGCTCTGCTTCACACTCTTCGAACACGAGCAGCGCGGCGGCGCGAAACTCCCCGACCAGGAGGAGACACCGTGGACGCACGGCGGGCCGCCGGGCGAGGAGAGTGCCGTGCAGGAGTCCGCCGACCCGGTGACCGAGGAGGACGTCCTGTGACCCCGGACACGACTTTCGACCCCGGTGCCGAGGCCGGCCGCGCCACCGACGCGATCCTGCGCGACACCCTGCACGGCACCGCGCGCGGCGTCGTCGTCGACTCCCCGCCCGGCGCAGGCAAGTCCACCCTCGTCGTCCGCGCGGCGCTCGAACTGGCCGACGCCGGGCGGCCGTTGATGGTGGTCGCGCAGACCAACGCCCAGGTCGACGACCTCGTCGTCCGGCTTGCCGAGAAGAACGGCGAGTTGCTGGTCGGCCGCCTCCACAGCAGTGACGCGGACCCGTACGACAAGGCGCTGGACGACCTGCCGAACGTACGGAAGTCGGCGAAGGCGGGTGAGCTGGCCGGGCTCCCGGTCGTCATCTCGACGGCGGCCAAGTGGGCGCACGTCAAAGTCGACGAGCCGTGGCGGCACGCGATCGTCGACGAGGCGTACCAGATGCGCTCGGACTCGCTGCTGGCCGTGGCCGGGCTGTTCGAGCGGGCGCTGTTCGTGGGCGACCCGGGGCAGTTGGACCCGTTCGCGATCGTCGGCGCGGAGCAGTGGGCGGGCCTGTCGTACGACCCCTCGGCCTCGGCCGTGACCACACTCCTCGCGCACAATCCCGAACTGCCGCAGCACCGCCTGCCGGTGTCGTGGCGGCTCCCTGCCTCGGCGGCCCCGCTCGTCTCGAACGCGTTCTACCCGTACACCCGTTTCCGCAGCGGCACGGACCACGGTGACCGGCGGCTCAACTTCGGTGTCCCGTCGGACGGTTCGGGCCCGGACCGGGTGATCGACGAGGCTGCCGAGTCGGGCTGGGGCCTGCTCGAACTCCCCGCCCGCCACACGCCCCGCACGGACCCGGAGGCGGTGCGGGCGGTGGCGACGGTCGTACGACGCCTGCTGGACCGGGGTGGCGCGGCCACATCGGAGCGCTCGCCCGACCCCACCCCCCTGACCGCCGACCGGATCGCGGTCGGCACCGCGCACCGGGACCAGGCGGCGGCGGTCCGCGCGGCGCTGGCGGAACTGGGCGTCACGGACGTGACGGTGGACACGGCGAACCGGCTCCAGGGGCGGGAGTTCGACGTCACGGTGGTCCTCCACCCCCTCTCCGGCCGCCCCGACGCCACCGCCTTCCACCTGGAGACGGGCCGCCTCTGCGTCCTGGCCTCCCGGCACCGGCACGCGTGCATCGTGGTCTGCCGGGCGGGGGTGAGCGAGTTGCTGGACGATCATCCGTCGACGGAGCCGGTGCAGCTGGGGGTGACGGTGAAGTTCCCGGACGGGTGGGAGGCGAACCACGCGGTGCTGGCGCACCTGGCGGAACACCGGGTGGTCTGGAGACCGTGAACCGGCGTTCCGGCGCCGGGCCGGCGAGCGCCCGGCCGCCCTGCCGCCGGACGGAGTCCGGCACGCCGCCGGAGGCGGCCAATGGATACAGCCCGGACGGGTGGGAGGCCAATCACGCCGTGCTCGCGCATCTGGCAGAACACCGGGTGGTGTGGAGACCCTGACGGCTGGGAAGCCAATCACGCGGTGCGATCTCGGATCGCGCCTCGGGGAACATCGCGGGATCCGGGAGGCTTGAGAGTCCCGGGACCGTGCCCCGGTGGTATGCCCGGGGCCTCTTGCGCGGTCGGGAGACAATGGACGGTGGTCCGGCTCGTGAGGCGGGTCATCCGTGACGTACGAGGAGGAGAAGACATGGCGGAGCACACGCCGCGTCGCAACGAATCGCGGCTACGCCCCGCGCCCCTGCTCTTCGAGCCCGCGCAGGCGGCCGAGGACCCGGAGCACTTCTTCGACCTGGAGTCGATCGACGACCCCCGCGCGCTGCTGGCGCGGGCGACGGAGCTGACGCACGCGTTCCGCGCCGCGACGGACCGCGCGGTGGAGTTCCAGGCGATCGCGGCGGCGCAGCTCGCCGACCCGCGCCGCTTCGACCGGCTGACGCCGGCGGACATCGCCGAGCGGGCCGGGTGGACCGAGGACTACGCGAAGAAGATGGTCGAGTTCGGGCGGGATCTGCTGCGCGGCACCGAGGGGCGGGACAGCGGGGGCGCCGACCCGGTGTGACCCGAGGGACGAGGGGGTTTTCGGCATAGCTTTTGGCATAACTTTTGGCATATGCCCGGCGGGCAAGATACTCCCTCCCGCCCCCTCCTGTCCCGATTTCGGGCAACTCTCGGAGAGCGGGCGCTCACGGCCGGTAGATCTGTTCGCCATGAGCAGCGCACAGGACGAACCCTTCGCCGACCGCTTCGACATCTCGGGCGTGACACCGGACGGTGCCGCCTGGCTCGCCTCGGCAGGAACGTATCCGCGTAGCACGCTCGCCCTGTGGCGGGAGCGGCCGGACGCCCCGGTCGTCCTGCCCTGCGGCTCCGCCTTCGACGTGGTGAGCGCTCCGGCGATCTTCGGCCGCCGTATGGTCGACCGTTTATGGGACGAGGGTCCCGGCTCCGGGCCGGTCGCGACGTACCGGGGCCGGATGCTCCTGTTCGCCACCCCCGGGACGGCTCAGCGGCTGCCCTCGCTGCTGGGCTGGGAGGAGTGGGGCGCGGATGCCCCGGATTGCGGTCGCATGGGGTCGGTCCCGCCGCTGCTGTGCCACGGCAAGGGCGATGCGGTCACGGTCCCGGCGCTGGTCGGCGCGGCCGATCCCGCGCCGTTCGACTCCCGCTGGCTGGTCGCTCCCGACACGCGCCGCCCCTGGCTCCCCGGCGCGGAAATCCTGCTCTGGGCGGCCGTGCGCGCCGCCCGCGCGACCGTGCGCATATCGATTTTTCCTCCCGCCGATCAGGATGCTAAGGTCTACGACGTCAGCAGGCGCCGCTAGCTCAGTTGGTTAGAGCAGCTGACTCTTAATCAGCGGGTCCGGGGTTCGAGTCCCTGGCGGCGCACCTGTGAAGGGCCCTTCGCGAGAGCGAGGGGCCCTTTGGCGTACCCGGTACTCAGGGCCTGTCCCCCGGCGTGATCGTCACCGTCCAGGCCCCCGAATCCGTCCGCCCCTCCACCGCCACCCGTACGTTGTCGCCGGGCACGGTGAAGTTCTCGCCGAGGGCGACCGGGGCGTCGGCGAGGGGTGGGTAGACCGAGGTCTCCCAGCAGGCCTCGGTGCGGGGATGGGTGTCGACGACCTCGATCGGGCCGCTTCCGGAGGCCGCGCCGCCGCGTACCCGGTAGACGAGGATGCCCTGTTTGCAGGCCGTGCTGTCGTTGCCGACGGGGCTGCGGGCCTCGAAGGCGAGCGCGCTGTCGGTGCCGGTCCGCACCACGGCCAGTTTGACGCCGAGGCCGAGTCCGAACGCGGGCGATCCGGCATTGCCTGCCGTCGGGGGCTCTGCGGCCAGGGGTTCCAGGGTCAGCCGGGTCGGCCCCGGCCCCCGTACGCACACCACCTGGCGCGGATCCAGCCAGCCCAGCTTCCACTTGTGCCAGGCGAACAGGTCGGGGGCGAGGCCGAACTGGCTGCCCATCAGGTCCCAGTCGCCGACATAGGTGTCCCAGTCGCCCTTGCCGTCCACCGGCCGGTGGTAGAGGTCCGGCAGGTCGAAGACATGGCCCGTCTCGTGGGCGAGGACCAGTCGGTCCGGCGGGTGCTTCTCGAAGACCGTGACGACCCGCCGGATGTCCGTGCCGTCGGCCCGCAGCGGGGTGTCCAGGTTGACGACCTTCGTCGCGTCCGAGTCCACCCCGGGCGCGTCCGGATCGGCCACGAAGTAGACGACGTCGTAGCGCGCGAAGTCGACCCGCGGGTCGGCGGCGGCGAGCGCGTCGCGGAGATACGCGGCGCGGTTCACCGGGTTCCAGTCGCGCTGTATGGCGTACGACGTCGACGGCTTCGGCATGCGGATCCAGTTCCGCAGCGGGTGCGGGCGGAGCGTGAACCTGCCGTAGGAGGCGCGTTCGTAGAAGCGGGTGGTGGCCGGGAAGTGGTCGGCGGCCAGTTCGGCGGGGGTGGTCCGCGGGGTCGCGTCGGGGAAGGAGAGGAAGATCATCACCGCGTCGAGCGGGCGGACGGGTCGCGGGTAGGCGGCGTTCCAGGTGTCCAGGCCCTCGGAGTGATGGGCGTCGGTGCGCTTGAGGGCGCAGGGGGTGCCCGAGAAGGGCTCGGCGACCGACTGGCTGGACATGATGGAGGTCGCGGCGAGCGCGGACATCGTGGTGAACACGGCCGCGGTGCTGCGCAGTCGGGGGCGCGTCCGCCACTGGCTGAGCCCCTTGAGCGCCGTACGGGAGAGCCCCTTGAGGGGGAGCTGACACGGCACGTTGGACCTCCGGGAGCGGTTCGCGGGACACCGACACCCAGCCTGTGATGGTTTGTTGGGGTATGCCTTGTTTATCTGCACCAGAAGAGTGAGGGGGCCGCCCGGGACGGCTGAGACACGCCCGGGCCGACATCCGGAAACACTCACGGAACGTCACATGTGGTCGGCCATTTGGCGAACCCGTCCAGGTGCGGGCGGAATCGATCTGCCGGAACGGGCCGTTGTTCCGGGACACTGGGAAGTGGCTGGAAGGGCCGGGGGCCAACCTCTATGATCGGCACACTTTCCTGCACGGACACGGCACGGCGGCCTCCCACCCGGTCGGCCATCCCGACGAGACCCATCCGAAGATCGAGTGCACTGCGGGAGCGAGCGGTGAGCGGAACGTCCGAAGGGCCGGCACCCGCGGCAGACCTCATCCGGCCGGCCGTAACAGAGAGTAATGGCCAGGCATCGCCTGGTGTCAGTTTTCCCGCGGACGGCCGTCTCGGGTCCGCCTTCTCCGCGTCCCCCCTGGCGATGGCCGTCGTGGACCGCGAGGGGCTGGTCGTGAGCGCCAACGACACGTTCGGCGCGCTGCTCGGCAAGGGCGGTGCCGCGCTCGCCGGGCTGGTCGCGGCCGATCTGGTGGACCTGAGGTCGGACGCCCGCACCTGGCACGCCTACCGCGAGGTGCTGCGCGGCCGGCAGGCCAAGCTGAGCCGCACCCGCCGGGTCAAGCACCCCGACGGGCACTCCCTGTGGGTGCAGGTGACCGCGGCACCGCTGCCGGCCGCGGAGCACGGCGTACTGCTGTCACTCACCGACATCAGCGACCGCCGTGAACTCCAGGCGCGGCTACGGCACTTGGAGATGCACGACCCGGTGACCCGGCTGCCCAACCGGACCCTGTTCTTCGAACGGCTCTCGGCCGCGCTGGAGGCGGAGTCGTACGAGCAGGGCGGCACCGGGCGGATCGGCCTGTGCTATCTGGACCTGGACGGCTTCAAGGCGGTCAACGACACCCTCGGCCACCGGGTCGGCGACCGGCTGCTGGCCGCCGTGGCGGAGCGGCTGACGCGGTGCGCGGACGAGGCGGGCCTTGCCCGGGCCACCGTCCCGCTGGTGGCGCGGCTCGGCGGCGACGAGTTCGCGCTGCTCGTCGAGGACTCCACCGGCACCGACCAACTGGCCGATCTCGCCGAGTCGGTGCTCAAGGCGCTGCAGGCGCCCTTCGACCTGTCCGGGCAGCGGCTGTCGCTGTCGGCGTCGATCGGTGTGGTCGAGCGGCAGGCGGCCGGTACGACGGCCACCGGTCTGATGCAGGCCGCCGACACCACGCTGTACTGGGCGAAGGCCGACGGCAAGTCCCGCTGGACGCTGTTCGATCCGGAGCGCAACGCCCACCGCATGACCCGCCAGGCCCTCGCCTCCACCCTCCGCCCGGCCATCGAGCGCGGTGAATTCACCCTGGAATACCAGCCGTTGGTGGGCATGGAGAACGGACGGCTGCGCGGGGTCGAGGCGTTGGTCCGCTGGAATCACCCGCAGTTCGGCATGCTGACGCCGAATCGGTTCATCGGACTGGCCGAGGAGGACGGCTCGATCGTGCAGCTCGGCCGCTGGGTGCTGGTCACCGCCTGCCGCCAGGCCCGCCGTTGGCAGCTCGACCACCCGGACGAGCCGCCGATCTTCGTGAGCGTCAACGTGGCCGTACGCCAGGTGTGGGACTCGGATCTGGTCGCGGATGTGGCGGAGGTCCTCGCCGAGACCGGACTCGCCCCGCATCTGCTGCAGTTGGAGCTGACCGAGTCCGCGGTGATGGGCTCGGCGGGCCGGCCGTTGCAGGCGCTCCAGGCCCTCAGCGACATGGGTGTGCACATCGCCATCGACGACTTCGGCACCGGCTACTCGAACCTGGCGTACCTGAGCCGACTCCCGGTCTCCGTCCTGAAGTTGGACGGGTCCTTCGTCCGGGGCTTCCAGTACGAAGGGGAGGGCGTCCCGCCGAACCCGGCCGACGAGGTCATCGTCGAGGCGATGATCCAACTCGCCCACCGGCTGGGCCTGTCGGTGACCGCGGAGTGCGTGGAGACCTCTTCACAGGCCGCCCGGCTGCGCCGGATCGGCTGTGACACCGGACAGGGGTGGCTGTACTCCCGCCCGGTGGCGCCGGATCGTATCTCCGAGCTGCTGGGGACGAAGGCCTGCAATCAGGCTTCCTGATCGGCCGTCAACCCATAGGCGTCGGCGATCAGTTCGTACGAGCGCAGGCGAAGGTCCGCGTTGTGGGCGTGGGACGTGAGCATCAACTCGTCGGCGCCCGTGCGCTTTTGCAGGTCGTCGAGGCCGGTGCGGACCTCGTCGACCGTGCCGTGGATGACGTTGGCGTTCCAGGAGGTGATGAACTCCCGCTCCATGGGGCTGAATTCGTACGCCTCGGCCTCCTCCGGGGTGGGCACCAGGCCGGGACGGCCGGTGCGCAGCCGGACCATGTTGAGGGCCGCGGCCAGTACCTGGCGGCGGGCCTCCTTCTCGTCCTCGGTGGCGAGGGCGGAGACACCGATCAGGGCGTACGGCGCGTCCAGCACCGCGCTCGGCCGGAACGACTCGCGGTAGAGGTCGAGCGCCGGGACGGTGTTCTGCGCCGAGAAGTGGTGCGCGAAGGCGAAGGGCAGGCCGAGCATGCCGGCCAGGCGGGCGCTGAAGCCGGAGGAGCCGAGGAGCCAGATCGGCGGGCGGTGCGGGGACTGGACGCCGCCGGGCGAGGTCGACTGGATCGGGCCGGGGACCGCGTGGATACGGGCGTAGGGGTGGCCGTCCGGGAAGTCGTCGTCCAAGAAGCGGGTGAGTTCGGCGAGTTGCTCGGGGAAGTCGTCGGCGCCCTCGTTCAGGCGGTCGGTGCGGCGCAGGGCTGCGGCGGTGGCGCCGTCGGTGCCGGGGGCGCGGCCGAGGCCGAGGTCGACGCGGTTCGGGGCGAGCGCCTCCAGGGTGCCGAACTGCTCCGCGATGACGAGCGGGGCGTGGTTCGGGAGCATGACGCCGCCCGAGCCGAGGCGGATGCGGTCCGTGTGGGCGGCGAGGTGGGCCAGGATCACGGCGGGCGAGGAGGAGGCGACGCCCGGCATCGAGTGGTGCTCGGCGACCCAGTAGCGGTGGAAGCCGCGGGACTCGGCGAGCTCGGCGATCCGCACGCTGGTACGGAGCGCGTCCGTGGCGGTGCGGCCGGCGCCCACGGTCACCAGGTCCAGTACGGAGAGGGGGACGGGGGCGCTGCCCTGCGCCGTACCCCGGATCTCGTCGGTCGCGCTCCGGACCTCGTCGTCTGCCGCCACGGTGGGTGCCTCCTGTTGTGAGCTGTGCGGTGTCTGCCCGGGCTAACAGGAGGCTGTCTCCGGTTTATTCCCGGAACCCGGCCGGGCGGCTCAGCCGACCTGCACGAGCGGCTCCCTCGTGAACAGCGCGCCCAGGGCCGGCGCGTTGACCCTGCGGTCCGCCAGCCGCAGCGCCTCCCACACCGTGACCTGGTTGGCCGTGAGGACCGGCTTGCCCAACTCCTTCTCCAGGTCGGCGAGATGGCCTGCGGTGTGCAGGGCCGTGTCCGGCAGGAGGACCGCCTCGATGTCCGGGCCGTCGACTGACCGGGCCAGTGCCAGCACCTCGTCCCGGCCCCAGGTGCCGACCTCGGCGGCAGTGATGATGCCGGAGGCGCGCACCACGGCCGGTTCCACTCCCCCGGCCCGCAGGAAGTCCGCGAAGAGCGCCGCCACGTCGTCCGGATACGTCGCTCCTACGGCCACCCGTCGCACCCCCAGCTCCTTCGCCGCATACACGAAGGCGAAGGACGTCGACGACGTCGGCAGGCCGGCCGCCCGGGCCAGGCCGCGCACCTGGTCGTGGGCGCCCTCCCAGCCGTAGACGAAGCTGCCGCTGGTGCAGGCCCAGACCACCGCCTCGGCGCCGGACATGCGCAGCGCCTCGACGCCCGCCGTGAGGCGTTCGGGGGAGCCCATCTCCAGGAGCGCGTCCACGCGGTGTGCGTCCTCGCCGATGTCCGTGTGGACGAGGTCGAGGCGGATGTCGCTGCCGAGGAGCTGTTCGATGCGCGGGTAGTCGTCCTCGGCGGAGTGGCCCGGGTAGAGGAATCCGAGTGCGGTCATGACCAGCCTTCCTGGCGTTCTTCCGGCAGTACCGGCCCCCGGTGGCGCGCCGACTCGTCCAGCAGCGCCTGATAGGGGCCCACGGCACGGGTACCCAGTCGGCGGAGGGCTGCCCACATCGTGACCTGGTTGGCGGATATGACCGGTATGCGGAGTTCTGCCTCCAGCTGGGGGATCACGTCGTACGTCGGGAGATTGGTGCAGCTGATGAAGAGCGCGTCGGCCGCGCCCCGGACGGCCTGGCGGGCCATGTCCACGACGTCTCGGTACGGCACCTTCCAGATGTGCCTGGTCAGGCCCATGAAGGCGCGGCCGGTGACCTCGACGCCAGCCTCGGCGAGGTAGTCCTCCAGGGACTGGGTGACGGACACCGTGTACGGCGTGACCAGGGCGATACGGCGGGCGCCCAGTTCGGTCAGGGCGTCGAGGAGGGCGCCCGAGGTGGTCAGGGACGGGACCTCGCCGGCCCGGGTCATCGCCTCGCACATCGCGCGTTCCCCGGCGATCCCGCCGACGAAGCTCCCGGAGGTGCAGGCGTACGCGACGACCTCGGGGGCGATCGCGTTGAGCGTGCGGACCGCGTCGTGCAGGGTCTCGTGCTCGCTGACCAGGCGGGCCAGGTCGAGGCTCACCTCGACGGGCACGAACGGCGTCCGCGTGAGGTGCAGCGAGATGTCGTCGGGGACCCAGCGCCACAACTCGCGGTCCAGCGCGAAGTCGAAGGGGGCGACGACACCGACACCGCGCTGCGGGCGGGGTCCGCCCAGGAAGGAAACGTGCATGGCTACACCGGCCTCACCAAGAGAAACGGGGTGACAACGGTCCGTGCGGGCGTCCGTGTTGACGAAGGTAGGTTCGAGTGCGAGCGTGGTCAATCCGCGCATGTCAGACGGCCGCACCCCGGTTGTTTCCCGCGAGAAACGGCTCCGTATGACCGCAACTCCCGCTGCCCCGCCCACCCTTCTCGTCCTGGACGCCGACCCGCTCCCCCGCCTCGGAAAGCTCACCGGCCGCGTACGCGTGAAGCACGCCGACGCGTCGACACTCGCGGATCAACTGCCGTCCGCCGACGTCCTGTTGGTGTGGGACTTCGCCTCACGCGCGGTGCGCTCCGCCTGGCCGGGTGAGGGTCCGCGCCCGCGCTGGGTGCACACCGCCGGCGCCGGGGTGGACCACCTGATGTGCCCCGAACTCGCCGACTCCGACACGGTGGTGACGAACGCGCGCGGCGTCTTCGACGACCCGATCGCCGAGTACGTCGCCGCCCTCGTCCTCGCGATGGCCAAGGACCTGCCGAGGACACTGGACCTCCAGCGCGAGCGGACCTGGCGGCACCGCGAGGCACAGCGGGTGGCCGGGACCCGTGCCTGTGTGGTCGGCTCCGGGCCGATCGGGCGGGCGATCGTCCGCGTTCTCAAGGCACTTGGCGTGACGACGGCGCTGGTCGGCCGCACCCCGCGCACCGGTATCCACGGCCCCGGCGAGCTCGACCGGCTGATGGCCCGCGCCGACTGGGTGATCTCGGCGGCCCCGCTGACCGACGAGACGCGGGGCATGTTCGACGCCCGCCGGTTCGGCTGTATGCAGCCCTCGGCCCGTTTCATCAACGTGGGCCGGGGCCAGCTCCTCGTGGAGGACGCGCTCGCGGAGGCGCTCACCAAGCACTGGATCGCGGGCGCCGCGCTGGACGTCTTCGAGACCGAACCCCTCACCCCCGACAGCCCGTTGTGGCAGGTCCCGGGGCTGATCGTCTCCCCGCACATGAGCGGCGACACGGTCGGCTGGCGGGACGAACTCGGCGCGCAGTTCGTGGAGTTGTATGAGCGCTGGGCGGCGGGCAAGCCACTGCGGAACGTGGTCGACAAGAAGCGTGGGTACGTACCGGGGCACTGAACTCCCCACTCTGGAGGGCCGGATGACGACCGAACTCACCGAGCTGACCGCCGTGGAACTCCTGGACGGCTACCGCAGGCGGGAGTTCAGTCCCGTGGAGGCGACCCGCGCGATCCTCGACCGGGCGGAGGAGATCCAGCCCGTCGTGAACGCGTTCGTACGGCTGGACGCGGAGGGCGCGTTGGCGCGGGCGGCCGAGTCGGCGGAGCGCTGGCGGCGCGGCGAGCCGGCCGGGCTGGTGGACGGCGTCCCGGTCACCGTGAAGGACATCCTGGTGCAGCGCGGCGCCCCGACCCTGCGCGGCTCCAAAACCATTGCGGAGCAGGGCAGTTGGGAAGAGGACGCGCCCTCGGTGGCCCGACTCCGCGAACACGGCGCGGTGTTCATCGGCAAGACCACGACCCCGGAGTTCGGCTGGAAGGGCGTGACGGACTCACCGCTGTCCGGCATCACCCGCAACCCGCACGACCCCTCGCGCACGGCGGGTGGCTCAAGTGGCGGGAGCGCGGCGGCGGTTGCCCTCGGCGCGGGCCCGTTGTCGCTGGGCACGGACGGCGGC
>NZ_JAWOAI010000289.1:0-12590 GCF_033194735.1 Streptomyces sp. W16 | reverse complement strand
GCTGCGCCGCCCGGTACAGCCCCGCACACCGCACCCGCCCCACCCGCTCCGGCAATGGCGGCACCACCGCCCGCTGCGCGGCCTCGGCGACCGTACGCTCCAGATCGAGCTGGGCGTCCCGCCGACTCCGTACGAACGAGATGAAGACACTCAGCGACGCGACGAAGCAGATGGTCAGCAGGTCCGTACTGCCCGGATCGTCGAGGTGGAAGGCAGGGACGGTCAGCAGCGCGACGCTGAGGCCCCCGAAGAGCACGGTCGCCACCGGGCCGTACGACAGACCGGCCAGCGGCGGAATGGCACCCAGCACGAAGCCGATGTCCAGCGGGTTCGGGCTCACCAGCGTCGCCACGCCCACACCGACCACCAGCACACCCGGCAGCACCCGCACCCACCGCGGCGCCGGCGCGCCCCGCAGCCAGCCGCGCCGGGCCGGCTCCCGGTTCCGGCGCGACACCGGACCCCGCACCTTTCCCACACCACCACGCTCCTACGACGGGACCGGACCCGCACGCCGAGCGCCAAATCGATAGATCAACTGAAAGATCCGTCAGATCGGTCAATATTCACCAATCCGCAAGGGGTGGTCGTTCCGAATCCACAAGCGTCAGGGAAGTTGGCATGGAGGACGGACGGTATGACACCTATCTCCAGGAGCGGTGCGAGGCGCAGGAGCCTCGCGACCCTCGTAGCAGGTGCGCTGGCCGCCGGGGGACTCGCAGCCGCCGGCATGACCACGCTGGAACCGGGGGCGGCTTCCGCCTCCAGTCACCGGGAGGCCCCGCTGATCTCGGGCCACCCCAAGTACGACAACACGGACGTGTACGCCTTCGTCAGCCCGGACGATCCGGAGACGACGACGATCATCGCGAACTGGATCCCGTTCGAGGATCCGGCGGGCGGCCCGAACTTCTACACGTTCGCGGACGACGCCCAGTACGACATCCACATCGACAACAACGGTGACGCGCAAGGCGAATTGCTGCTGCGCTACACCTTCAGGACGCACACGAAGAACAAGAAGACGTTCCTGTACAACACGGGCCCGGTCACCAGCCTCGACGACCCGGACCTGAACGTCACCCAGACCTACGACGTCGACCTGCTCAAGCTGCACAACCAGAGCCTCGTGTCGAAGACGAAGCTCGCCGACGACCTGCCGGTGGCCCCGTCGAACGTCGGCAAGGCGTCGATGCCGGACTACGACACGCTGCGCCGGCAGGCCGTTCGTCAACTCGCCCATGGAGGGCGGACGTTCGCCGGCCAGGCGGACGACCCGTTCTTCCTGGACCTGCGCGTCTTCGACCTGCTCTACGGCGGCAACCTCTCCGAGGTCGGCAACGACACCCTCAAGGGCTACAACGTCAACTCGATCGCCCTGCAACTGCCCACCGACATGATCACCGAGTCGAAGCAGCAGCCGGTCGTCGGCATCTGGTCGACCACGCAGAGGAAGAACGCCCAGGGGGACTTCGAGCAGGTCTCGCGGCTGGGCAACCCGCTGGTCAACGAGGTCGTCAATCCACTGAAGGACAAAGACAAGTTCAACGCGTCCTCGCCGTGGAACGACGGGCAATTCCTGAAGAACGTGACCAACCCGGAACTGCCGAAGCTCATGGAGGCCGTCTACAAGATCAAGGCACCCGCGGAACCCCGCAACGACCTCGTCGACGTCTTCCTCAAGGGCGTCAAAGGCCTCAACCAGCCGCCCGGTGTGCGACCGGCGGAGATGCTGCGCCTGAACACCTCGATCAAACCGGCCGCCGAACCGAAACGGCTCGGTGTCCTCGACGGTGACAACGCGGGCTTCCCGAACGGGCGTCGGCTCACCGACGACGTCGTGGACATCTCGTTGCAGGTCGTCGAGGGCGAACTGGTCGGCGCCAAGAACGACTTGGGGGACGCGGTCGACGCCAACGACCAGAAGTTCGGCGACTCCTTCCCCTACCTTGCTCAGCCCGTCGCCGGTTCACGAGGCCCGCTCGCGAAGGGCACGGCAGGTGGCAACAGCGTCCGCGACCAGGTGGGCAACGCCCTGCAGCCGACCGGCTCGGCCGGCGGCACGAGCAACACCGGCCTGATCGCCGCGTCGGTGGGCTCGGGCGCGGCAGGGATCCTGCTGATCGGCGCCGGTCTGGCGTGGTGGCGTCGGCGCACGCACCGGTCGGACTGAGCGGCACGTAACGAGAGAGGGCGGGGGCCGCGCTCCCGCCCTCCCCGGCTTCAGAACGGCGTGAGCGTGAGCCGTATCGCCGTCGGTGCCGTGTCCTGGACGTACGACGCGAAATCCGCCACGTCGTCGAAGGCGAAGCCATAGGCCCGGCCGTCGGCGGTGGCCGCGTGCACCGCCTTCGCGTAGTGGTTCGTGAGGTCGGTGCGGTAGAACGCCGAGGCGTCGGTGGTCGGTTGGGCCGGGTCCGACAGGAGCGTGGAGCGGTTGAAACCCGCGCCGAGGACGGCCGCGACCGGGCCCGTGGTGCCGTCGTTCGGGGCGGCCAGATTGCCGTCGCAGAACAACACGTCCCGGGTCGACGGCTTCGCGAACGACACCGAGGCGGGGCCGGTGAAGGCGAACCGGTCGGCGCGCACCCGCCCGCTGAAGGCGCCCGCGTTCGTGGTGACGGTGAGGTCCTTGCCGGTGTACGTGCTCCACACCTCGTCGATGTACGGCGCGAAGTAGTCCGCGGCGAACAGTCCCGCGTCCAGCCCGTGCCCCGGCGCGATGACCCGGGTGTCGCCCACGATCAGCGGGGCGAACGCCTCGACCTGCCGCACCGCGTCGAACACCGACGCCCGCCCGCCGTCGCGCAGCGTGCCCGTCGTCTGGTCCTGCGCGCCGGTCAGCCGGATGCTCAGCGGCACGCTGAACATGTCGACCATCGTCGTGTTGCAGAACATGCCCGCCGCGTTGTGCGTGAACTCGGCGCAGTCGTGCAGGACTTCGTAGTTGGGGTCGGAGGTCACCCAGCAGGCCGGGTACTGGAGCGCCGGGTTGCCGTTGCCGTCCGCCACGGCCTTGAACTTGAGCTTCGCGCCGAGGGAGACGTAGATGCGGCCCGACAGATACGGCAGCGAAATCGTCGTCTCCGCACCGGAGCCGAGACTGATCGCGTAGTCCGTGAAACCGTCGGCGCCGTTGTCCGAGAGCGCTATCGGCGCGAGCGTCCCGTCGGGAGCGACCCGCACCTGCTTGCCGTCCACATTGCCGACGATGTAGACGTGCACATTCGCGTTGTCGAACGAACCGCTGTTGTTGACCAGCGTCAACGGGAGCCCGCCCACCTGATCGGCGTTCGTCTCCATGGACTTGGTGTCCGCGAGGGCGTGCGGTGCCAGCGCGGCGACGACGGGTGCGGCCACCGCCGCCCCTCCGAGAGCGAAGAGCAGCTTGCGGCGGCCGAGCGTGCGCTGATGGCGGGGAGCCGGGGGAGTCATGTGGGGGGACCTCCGAGCGAGTCGGGCTGTGCGGAGCGGACGGTGCCGACGCTGAGAGCGCTCTCACAGCGTGCGTCGGCACCGCCGCCGGGGCCCGATATTACGCACGACCGCTGCCTAGGCCAACGGTTCGGGGAGAAGCCGTCACCGCGCTGACCTGCGAGGACACAACAGGATGGGCGGCTTAATCCGTGCTTAAGGGCCACTTAAGCGCACGGCGAAGCGTTCACCCGTACTTCACCACCCGTACCCAGGTGCCTCTTCCCTCCCACCGCGCGGCCTCTTAGCCTCGCGACGCCCCATGTCTCCACGGCCTGTGTCTTCGGCCCCATCGTCCCTTCCCCGAAAGGCGACTTGACGCATGCGTCACCAACTACTGGGCACGGCAAGGCGGTTCGGCGTCCGAGTCGCGGCCGCAGCGGTCACGACCGCGCTCGCCGCAGCCGCCCCCTTCCCCGCTCTCGCCGCGGCGACCGGCACCTCCGGCGAGTTGTCCTCCCTCGTCGACCCGCTGATCGGATCCTCCAACGGCGGCAACACCTACCCCGGCGCCACCCTCCCGGGCGGCATGATCGCCTGGTCCCCGACCAGCACCACCGGCGACCAGACCAGCACGGGCGCCGCCAACGGCTACGAGTACGGCGCCACCCGCGTCCGCGGTCTGAGCCTCACCCATGTCAACGGCGCCGGCTGCAACCCCGGCGCGGCGGGCGACGTACCGATCATGCCGTTCGTCGGCGACGTCACCTCGTCACCGTCCGCGGACACCAAGGACGCCGTCTACGCGTCGAACTTCTCGCACGCCGACGAGAAGGCCACCCCCGGTCGCTACACCCTCGGCCTCGCCTCGGGCGCCACCGCGGACCTGGCCGTGAGCAAGCGCGCCGGAGTCGCCGACTTCACCTTCCCCGCCGACCGCCCGGCGAGTCTGCTCTTCCGCGTCTCCAACTCCCTCAACGGCAGCGCGGACGCGCACGTCGACATCGACACCGCCCACCGCAGGGTCACCGGCTGGGTCCTCACCGGTGCCTTCTGCGGGCGCCGCGCCAACGGCGGCGTCAACAACCGCAAGAGCTACTACCGGCTCTACTTCAGCGCCTCCTTCGACCGCGCCTTCTCCTCGGTCGGCACCTGGCACGACAGCACGGTCTCACCCGCTTCGACGACCGCCTCCGGGGGTGAGGGATACGCCACCGGCGCCGACCGCGCGGGCCGTGGTTCCGGAGGCTGGGTCGGCTTCGACACGACATCTGACAACGATGTCCACATGCGGATCGGCATCTCGTACGTCAGCCTCGCCGGAGCCGAGACCAACCTCCGCCAGGAGATCGCCCCGCACGCGCGCGTGGCCGACGTCGCCAAGGAGGGCGCCCGCGCCTGGGACCGCGAACTGAGCACCGTACGCGTCGACGGCGGCACCCCCGCCCGCCGCCAGACCTTCTACACGGCGCTCTATCACGCCCTCATGCAGCCCGACCTGATCAGCGACACGGACGGCCGCTACTGGGGCATGGACCAGGCCGTCCACCGGCTCGCGCGCGGACAGCGGGCGCAGTACAGCAACTTCTCGGGCTGGGACCAGTACCGCGCCCAGATCCAGCTGCTCGCCCTCCTGAGGCCCACTGTCGCGGGTGACTTCGCCCAGTCGCTCTACAACTTCGCCCAGCAGAACGGCGGAGTCTGGGACCGCTGGGTGCACATCAGCGGCGCCACCCACGTCATGACGGGCGATCCGTCCGCCGCGACCCTGGCCACCTTCTACGCCATGGGCGTACGCAACTTCGACTACCAGGGCGCCTTCGACTCCCTCGTCCACCAGGCCACCGTGCCCAACCCGGACGAACTCTCGGACGCCGGCTGCCCCGGCCAGTGCGTGGGCCAACGCCCCAACCTCGCCGAGTACATGACCTCCCACTATGCCGCCCAGAACGCCTGCCACTGCTGGGGCGGCGCCGCCGAGACCCTGGAGGACGCCGTCGCCGACTCCGCCCTCGCGCAGTGGGCGAAGCTGCTGGGCCGGGACGAGGAGGCAAAGGACTTCGAGGCACGAGGCGCCTACTGGCGCAACGTCTTCAACCCCGCCACCGGCTACATTCAGGCCCGCAACCTCGACGGCTCCTGGGTGACCCCGTTCAACCCGGCGAGCGACCTCGGCTTCGCGCAGGGCTCGGCCGCCGCGTACGTCTGGATGGTCCCGCAGGACGTGACAGGACTTGCCGAGGCGATGGGCGGACGCGAGACGGCCGCGACCCGCCTCGACGGCTTCTTCCACACGGCGGACGGATCATGGTCGGTCCGGGGCGGCGACGCGCTGCGCTACGACCCGACGAACGAGCCCGACATCCACGCCCCTTGGCTCTACAACTCCCTCGGACAGCCCTGGAAGACCCAGGCGACCGTCCGCCAGATCCTCGACACCGCATACGGCACCGGCCCCAAGGGACTGCCCGGCAACGACGACCTCGGCACCATGTCCGCCTGGTACGTCCTCTCCGCCCTCGGCATCTATCCGCGGACCCCGGGCAGCGCCGACCTGCTGCTCGGCGCACCGCTCTTCCCGAAGGCGGTCCTGGACCGGCCGGGCCGCACGGACATCGTCATCACCGCGCCCGACGCCGACGACACCCACCAGTACGTCGACGCCGTACGCCTCGACGGCCGAGACCTCACCCGTTCGTGGACCGGCGCGGGCCTGACGCTGAGGGGCGGCAGGCTGGACCTCCGCCTGGCCACCGAGCCGAACACGAGCTGGGCGACCGATCCGGAGGGACTGCCGAACTGACGTGAACCGGGCCGACGGACCCATCATCCGTCGGCTGCCGGTGACCAATCGTCAAATACCGTCACCAGAAAGGACGTTGATGGTCGCATTGCGGCAGTGAAACGGCGCACGTACCCCTTTCGCGGGGTGTAGCTTCTACCCGTCATCAGGGGCTTGAGCAAGGGTGGATCTGTGGTTGCCTCTCCGCATACCGAAAAGTTCGCCGCCTACCTTCGGATGCTGAAGGACCGCAGTCGCCGGGGATACGACCGCCTCGGCAAGGAGGCGGGCGTCAGCGGCTCCAGCCTGCATCGGTACTGCTCCGGCCTCAGCGTGCCCGCGGACTACCGGGTGGTGCACGCCTTCGCCAAGGTGTGCGGCGCCAGTGCCGAGGAGCTCCGCGAACTCCACCGGCTGTGGGCGCTCGCGGACACCGACCGGGATGCACCGGCCACGGCGGCCAAGGACAACCCGGAACCGGAACCGGGGCCGGAACTCGAACCGGTACCGGTACCGGAAGCGCACGAACCTGCCGTGCCCGCCCAGGAGAGCCCCGGACCGGAAGACGTCACCCCGTTGGAGATCACTCCCGACGAGACCGGGAAGTCACGACGGTCCCAGGTGCCCGAGAAATGGTCCTCCCGTTTCGCGATACTGGCCGCCGTGGTCGTGGTGGTGCTGGTGGCCGGCTTCGTGTGGATGCCCGACTGGAGCTCCGACGATGCCTCGCCCGCGGCCGGCGACAGGCTGCTGTACTCCGGCGCGTGCAAGTCGGTGAGCATGGGCCAGCACGACGAGTGCGTGCGCGAGGTCCAGACCCTGTTGGCGCGGGCGAAGGGGAAGCTCGCCGTCGACGGGGACTTCGGGCCGGAGACCCTGCGCCGGCTGACCGCGTTCCAGGTGCTGGCGGGCCTGCCGGCCACGAACGTGGTCGACGATGCCACCAAGAAGGCGCTCTACGCCCAGAAGGTGACCATGACGACCTGGTCGCCGGCCAAGGTGGAGAAGCGGGTCCGCGAGGTGTTCGTCGAGGATCCCGACACCGCCGTGGCCATCGCCCGCTGTACGTCGTTCCTCGACCCGCTGTACGTACTGCCCAACACCAACGGCAGCCGCAACTGGGGCGTGTTCCAGATCTCCGACGCCCGTCTGCGGGAGCTGGACGGCACACCCCTGCGGGCGTTCGACCCGGACTGGAACATCAAGGCGGCCCACCGGCTGTGGAGCGCCCGGCACGACTTCCACGACTGGCCCTCCTGCGAGGCGGCGTTGAAGGACAAGGCGAAGGACAAGGCGAAGAGCTGAAACCCGGAGCTCCGGGCACCGCCGAGACGGTACCCGGAGCTCCGCTCCCCCGAGATCGGCGTCAGACCGTGCCGTTCTCCCACCACCAGTCACGGCCGAGGTCGGCCCTGCTGTCGACGTGCTGGTGGTCGACGGTGTACGTCTCCAGCCCGGAGAACCCGCAGGTCTCCGCCTTCTGGTAGACGGTCTTGGTGGCCACGCCGGGTACGTCGAGGTCGGCCGCGGTGCCGTACAGGTGCATGCTGTCGCTGGCCCCGCCGATCTCGGCGTTGTGCGCGACGCTGCGGAAGCCGGAGTTGACCGTGATCGGCTTGTCGCCCAGCTTCTTGCGCAGCGCCTCCAGCTTGTACATGCAGCGCCGGACGTTCTCCTTCACCTGCGCCGCGCTCAGCTTGCCGCCGTTGAAGGCGCCGCCCGTCTGGTTCTCGAACTCGGTCCAGTTGAAGTGGAGCGTGGAACCGTCCGACTGCTCCAGCGCGTTGAGCTTCGCCTGCGTGTTGGGTCCGACACTGGCGTCGGCGGTGAGACCGTACGCCGCCTGGAACCGCTTCACGGCCGCGGCCGTACCGGGGCCGAAGTCCCCGTCGACGCCGACCCGGCTGTGGCTCGCGCTGTCAGCAGCCCAGCCCGCGATCCTGATCTGCAGCTCGGTCACATCGGCGCCGGTGGCCCCCTCGGTCAGGGTGCGCGACCACGAATAGGCCTCTGCGACACCCGCGAAGAGCAGCTGACCGAACGCGATGCCGGCACCGGCAGCGAGCGTGCCACGCAGCATGGCCCGGCGGTTCATGGGACGGAAGGAGGAGGTCATCATCGTCCTTTCGAAGAACGGTGGTGGGGGATGAGGAGGAGGTCAGTAGGCGATCTGGAACGTCACGTTCTGCGCGTCGGTGTCATAGGGACCCACGCGCAGGACGAAGTGGGTGCCGTCCTTGACCTCGGTGGCGACGGTCGCCCATTCGGTACCGTGCAGGGAGTAGGTGTCGTCGTTGTTGCACTTGGTCGTGTGGTCGACGAACACCGCGCAGGCGTACAGGAACACCCCCGCCGGGCTGTCCGTGAGGAGCCTCATGTTGATGTCGTTGCACCGCGAGGACGTCGTATAGGTGCCGTAGGACACGGGCGACGTGGAGTAGTGGTACGTCAGGGTCTTGGCGCCGCCGTAGCAGCTGGTGGCGGTGGCCGAGGACTGCGCGGAGGCGGGTGCGACGCCCACGCCCAGCAGCACGGCCGCGGTGAACAGAGCCGAGGCGAACGCCCTGTTTCTGGTCATGATGGTCTCCGTTCGGGTGCGGGGGGTCAGAAGGCGATCTGGATGGTGGCCGAACTGCCTTCCAGGTCCACGCCGTTGGGCACGGTGAACTTGGTCCCGTCCAGGACGTCGGTGGCGACGGTCGTCCAGCTCCAGCCGACCCTGGTCCAGCGGTTGCAGACGCCGGTCTTCTCGAACTTCACGCAGGCGACGATGTACTCCGCGTCGCCGCCGACGACGCGCATGTTGATGTCGTTGCAGCGGCTCGTGGTCCGGTACGGGCCGAAGTCGAGCACGTCCCCGTAGTGCACCGTGACCGCTCCGCCGTAACAGCTCGTGGCGGCGGCAGTGGCGCCGGCGGCCGAGGCGGGCGCCGGGACGGTGAAGCCCAGGGTGACGAGCAGGGCGACGAGGGACGCGCGGGCGAAACGGGCAGTCATGGGGTTTCTCCTCGGTACGACGAGGGGGTGGCCGGGATCACCGGTTGGCCAGCCGGTCCAGGTCGGCCTGGGTGCCGTTGAACACGTCGCCGGTCGCCGGAGCCCGGAGTCCCGGGAAGAGCGCGGCGTCGGTGTACTGCCACATCGCCCAGGTCGTCGAGCCGTTCGGCACCGGCGGCGAGGTGATCGACTGGCGGTAGTCCGCGAGTTGCAGCGGATACCGGGCGAAGGCGGTGGTCGAACCCAGGCAGTCGTCCAGGAAGGACTTCTGGGTGTAGATGATCGGCGTACGGCCGAAGGCCGTCTCCACCTTGTCGAGCCAGGCCTTCGCGTCGTTCACCGTGCCGTAGGTGGGGCAGCGCCCACTGCCGTCGTCCATGCGCTCCAGGTCGAAGATCGGCGGCAGGTCGCCCGCCCGCTGCCCGGTGTAACCGGTCGCCCGCACCGCGGCGATGAACCGGTCGGCCTGCGCGGCACCCGTGTCGGCCGCCGTGCCCGTGTAGAAGTGGTACGGCGCGACGGCCAGCCCCGCGGCCCTCGCCGCGACGAGGTCGGTGGCGAGGTATTCGTCGGTGACGTTCAGACCCCGGGTGGCCTTGACCGTCGCGAACTCGACACCCGAGGCCTTCACGGCCTTCCAGTCGATCGGCGCTCCGCCCGGGTGCTGGTACTTGGCCGTGTCCAGGCCGTCGATCGAGTAGCCGGCGGGACGCGGCGGCGCGCAGTACGCGTTACGACTGGACCAATCCACCACCTTCGCCCAGGTGTTGGGGCCCACGACGCCGTCGGCACTGAGATTGGCGCAGTGCTGGAGCTCGATGACGCGGGACTGGGTCCCGCCCCCGAAGTCGCCGTCGATCGTCAGCGGCGCGTAGTGGAACGGCTCCATGGCCAGGTTCAGCCGGCACTGGAGCTCCTCGACCTCAGTACCCTTCGCACCTTGTTGCAGCGTCGGCCGTGTGTCGGTGTGGCCGCACACGGTCGTCTGCGCCGTACTCGACGTGCCCTGGGTGGCGCAGGTGTGCGGTTGCGCGGCCCAGGTGTTCAGCGCCGCCCAGGTCTGCGGGCCGAGCACACCGTCCACGCCCAGCCCGGCACACCGCTGGAACTCCTTCACGCGCGCCACCGACGCCGGCCCGAACGAACCGTCCGCCGCGATCGGCGTGTACTTGCTCGGCTTCGTCGCCAGATTGAGCTGGCACTGCGCCTCGACAGCCGCGTCCCCCGTCGATCCCTGCTGCAGCGTGGGCTGTGCGCTCGTATGCCCGCAGACGGCGACCGCGGCGGTGGCTGCGGACTCCGCAGCCTGCACCACCGTGGGCCCGCACAGGGGCAGGACCGCTGCCACGGCGAGGGTCAGACCCCGCAGAAGCGTCCTTTGTCCCATCTGGTGTTCCCCCTCTGATGAGTTGCCGGAAGACCCGGCAGGCTCATGCTGGCAGCGGCCGTCCCGAAGATCGGATCCCGCTGCCCGGGTTGGGACGCCGGGACAGTCACGCGTCTGTGACCTGCGGGGATCGATCACTGCTGGGATGAGCGTGGGATACGTGGCGGATCGAGGCGCTCACGTGGTGGGACCAACCCTGAAGCGTGCTCCGCCTTACCGGACCGCCCGCGAAAAGAAATGGACGGGCACACGGCCTGCCCCCTAACGTGTGACCGCACGCCCAGAGACCAGCGGAAGGAGGCGAGTGCCATGAGGTTCACAACACCCCAGCGCTCCCTCCCCGTTGACCCGGCGTGACACGACTGACCTGACCGGGAGCGCTTCACGCAGTACACCTCCCGGAGGAATCCATGACCGATCTGGTCATTCGCGCGCTCGACGAGAGCGACGCCCATCTTTTCGACACCCTTCCCGACTCGCTCGGCGCCCGAGCCGCGCACCGGCTGACGGTCTGGCGGCCCGACTGGCAGCGGGTGGCCCTGCGCGACGGCACGGTCGTCGCGCGCGGCGCCTGGTGGGGCGGCCCCGACGACACCGAACCCCTCACCATCGACTGCTTCGACGTGATCGAGGGCGAGGAGGAAGCGGGGGCCGAACTCCTGCGCAGCGCACCCTGGCGCGTCGGCGTGGAACTGAACCTCCCCACCGGCTGGCGCGACAGCCCCGAGCTGCGCGCCGCCGCCGAGACACGCTTCACCGCCCTGCGCGCGGCCGGATACGACCTCCTGGTCGAGCGTTTCATCTACCGATGGACCCCGGAGTGCGGGCTGCCCGAACGCCCCGGACGCCTCGTCTTCGCCCCCGAACCGGACGACGCCGTGTTCTTCGACGCGCTGCGCCGCATCCACTCCGTCACCCTCGACGCCCACGCCCAACTGGCCATCCGCCAAGGGGGAGTCGAAAAGGCCGCACAGCAGGAGATCGACTTCTTCCGCTGGTGCCCGTCCCCACGCGAGTGGTGGCAGGTGGCCCGCACCCCCGAGGGTGACCTCGCGGGCATCCACATCCCGGCCCACAACCCGTCGGGCCCGTGCATCGGCTTCATCGGAGTCGTACCGGAACAGCGCGGCCACGGCTACGCCCGCGACCTGCTGGCCGAGTGCACCCACTACCTCGTCGAACGCGGCGCCGAGTTCATCGCCGCCGCCACGGACCAGGGCAACTTCCCGATGGCCGCCCACTTCGCCGAGGTCGGCTATCCGGTCATCCGCGAACGCGCCAACTTCCAGTTCGCCGAGTAACCGCACCGGCCCGTAGCCCTGCGGGACAGTCGGCCCGGTCCGTGATCCGCGCCGGGCCGACTGTCAGTGCCGGGTGCCATGCTGGCGGCAGGTCGATCTACGGCACATGGCTCTACGGCGGGATGGAGGCGGGCATGGGGTTCGTCGGCGAGGTCTGGCAGGTGCGCGGGGGCGAGGAGACGGTCGGGGAGATCCTGATCGACGACGCCGATTTCCCCTGGCTGTCGGGCAAGTTCACCGCCGGTCCGGCGTTCGACGCCGTACGGGACCTGTTCGCGCGGGAACTCGCCCTGGCTCAGGCCGACGACGAGTGGACGCGGTGGGAGGAGGCCTACGACGAGATCCGGCGGCAGGTCACGCTCACCTCGCCGGACGGGCCCGTGCCGGAGTTCCTGCTGCACATCGAGGGGGAGCGCGCCTGGTTCCGGTGGAGCGACGAGCCGTTCGACGACGACGAGGACGGGGATGAGCAGCCGCCCGGCGGCGAGTGATCGGTTGATCAGCCGGCCGCGTCGGCCACCATCGCCTCGGCCCGCGCCAGGATCTCGGTGACCCGCTGCCCGAAGGCCGCGTCGCACGGATGCGGCCGGCCCGTGCGGACGGCCTCGCCCAGCGCGTCGGCGGCCCGTACCAGGGCGGACACCGCACTGCCCGAGCTGCTCGGCAGGCTGGTCACCCCGGTCGCGCCCCGGAGTTCGAACGCGACCCC
>NZ_JAWOAI010000288.1:0-12591 GCF_033194735.1 Streptomyces sp. W16 | reverse complement strand
GCGATCCCGGCGACCGGGTCGGCGAGCAGGACCGGCGTGCAGTCGGCGGTCAGGACGGCGAGGGCGAGGCCGCGCCGGGCGGTGACGAGCGCGTCGACGGAGGGGATGTCCGAGGAGCCCCAGGGCCCGTCGACGACCGCCACGTCCGCGCCGTGCACCTGGTTCATCCAGACCACCAGCGCCGGGTTCAAGTCCAGTGACTTGGCGGCCAGTTCGCGATTGGTACGTACCGCGTCGGGGTCGTCGCCGACCGCGCCGCCGAGGTTGAGCTCCTCGTACGGAACGGCGCTCACCCCGCCCCACCTGTCGGTGAAGGCGAAGTGCGCGCCGCTCACGGTGTCGAACTGTCCTATCACTTCAGGAAGTCCGGTACGTCCAGCTCCTCGGCGGCGCTGTCCGAGTAGGACCGCGACGGCGGGACCGGAGGGGAGACCGGGAGGTCGGCGGCCGGCTCCTGCGCGGGCTCCGGGTCCTCCTTCGGCTTGACGCTGCCGAGCGAGCCGAAGGACGGACGGCTCTCGGTCTGCCGTACCGGGGTCGGCTCGTCGCGGCGGGCCGAGGACGAGCCCATGGTGCTCTCGCGGCGGGTCGGCGGCTGGCCGCCGTCGAAGCCGGCCGCGATCACGGTGACCCGGACCTCGTCGCCGAGGGCGTCGTCGATGACCGCGCCGAAGATGATGTTGGCCTCGGGGTGGGCGGCCTCGCTGACCAGCTGGGCCGCTTCGTTGATCTCGAACAGGCCGAGGTCGGAGCCGCCGGAGATGGAGAGCAGGACGCCGCGGGCGCCGTCGATGGAGGCTTCGAGGAGCGGCGAGGAGATCGCCATCTCGGCCGCCGCCACCGCGCGGTCGTCGCCGCGGGCCGAGCCGATGCCCATGAGGGCCGAACCGGCCTCGGACATCACGGACTTGACGTCGGCGAAGTCGAGGTTGATCAGGCCGGGGGTGGTGATGAGGTCGGTGATGCCCTGGACGCCGGAGAGCAGGACCTGGTCCGCCGACTTGAAGGCGTCGAGGACCGAGACCTGGCGGTCCGAGATGGACAGCAGCCGGTCGTTCGGGATGACGATGAGGGTGTCGACCTCTTCGCGGAGTTCGGCGATGCCGTCCTCCGCCTGGTTGGCCCGGCGCCGTCCCTCGAAGGTGAAGGGGCGGGTGACCACGCCGATGGTGAGGGCGCCCAGGGAGCGGGCGATGTTGGCCACGACGGGGGCGCCGCCGGTGCCGGTGCCGCCGCCTTCGCCGGCCGTCACGAAGACCATGTCGGCCCCCTTGAGGACCTCCTCGATCTCCTCGCGGTGATCCTCGGCGGCCTTGCGGCCGACGGCCGGGTTGGCGCCGGCGCCGAGTCCGCGGGTGAGTTCGCGGCCGACGTCGAGTTTGACGTCGGCGTCGCTCATCAACAGCGCCTGCGCGTCGGTGTTGATGGCGATGAACTCGACGCCCTTGAGACCGACCTCGATCATCCGGTTGATGGCATTGACACCACCGCCGCCGACACCGATGACCTTGATGACTGCGAGGTAGTTCTGCGGTGCTGCCACGTCGAAGGCCTCTCGCCTCGAATTACGTCGCCGTCACCGTGCGGTTCCCGCGCGGGACGGCAGATGCCGAATGGGACGGTCCGTAGCGCCGACCCGAACCCTAACGTTGAAGTTTAGGGTTACCAGTGTGTCCGTTCCTTGAAGTCTTCTGAACAGGACACTAAGTCGACAAGTGGCGCACGTTCAACGAACACGCCGAACCTCCCGTTTTTCTTTTCACCCTATGTGATCAGCCGTAGCGCTGCCCAACCAGGGTGCTGGCCTGCGCGAATGTGCGTCAACTCCCGGCTGACGCAGGGGCGGTGGGAACACTTACGTCGAAGTGCCGGGCTCCGGAAGCTGCTTTCATGAGAGCGGTGAGCGTACGCGCCTTCGCCGCGCCCTTGTCGCCGCTTCCCCAAGAGACTGTCCGGCCGCCGCTCAACTCCAGCGAGATGTCGTCGTAGGAACGGACCTTGACGACCTGGGTGTCCCGCGCGACCGCGGCCGGAATGTCACCCGCCACCTTCACCGCCTCGCGCACGAGCCGGTCGTCGCCGAAGCGGCGCAGGCCGACGGCGGACGAAGCCGAGGGAGAGAGCGTCAATTCGAGGGTGGGGATGGACTTCGGCGGCGTGGAAACGGTGGCGAATCGCACGCCCTCGTCGTCCACTTCGACGAAGTTTCCGCCCTTTTTCACCACCAGAACCGGGCTGCGTTCGGTCACTTTCAGCCCGATTCCATGAGGCCAGGAACGGACCACGTCAACCGCGTCAATTCGGGGCAATTTCCTGCGGAGTCGGGCTTCGATCGCATCGGTGTCGACGGAAATGAGCGGTCCGCCGACCGGTACGCCGGCGGCTTCGCGCACCTGCTCCGGCGTCAGGACCTCGGTCCCGGAGACCGACACCTTCTCCACCCGCAGCCACTGCGAGCCGTAGAGCAGCCAGACCGCGGCGGCGCCCAACAGGACTGCGGCGAGGGCGAGTACGACAATCAGACGAAGGCGTCGCGGCCCCAGGCGCCGGACAAGGGGCGGGCCGGACGACTCCTGTTGGCGTTCACCGCGCTCGGCGGTGGTCGGTCCGGCCACGCTCCCCTGCCTCTCTCACATGTGCCTAACGGTGCCGCGAGGCGATCGCCTCGTACACCATGCCGACGAGCAGGTCGTCGGCGTCCCGGCGGCCGAACTCGCTTGCCGCGCGCGACATCTCGTACAGCCGGTGCGGGTCGGCGAGCACGGGCAGGACGTTGCCCTGGATCCACTCGGGCGTCAGTTCCGCGTCGTCGACCAGGAGTCCGCCGCCGGCCTTGACCACCGGCTGGGCGTTCAGCCGCTGTTCGCCGTTGCCGATGGGCAGCGGGACGTAGGCGGCCGGGAGTCCGACGGCGGAGAGTTCGGCGACGGTCATCGCGCCCGCGCGGCAGAGCATCATGTCGGCCGCGGCGTACGCGAGGTCCATCCGGTCCACGTACGGTACCGGGACATAGGGGGGCATCCCCGGCATCTGGTGCACCTGCGGCAGTTCGTTCTTCGGGCCGACCGCGTGCAGGATCTGGATTCCGGCCTGCTGGAGGTAGGGCGCGACCCGCTCGATCACCTCGTTGAGGTGCCGGGCGCCCTGCGAGCCGCCGGAGACCAGCAGCGTCGGCAGGTTCGGGTCGAGCCCGAACGCGGCCCGGGCCTGGGGCCGTACGGCCGCGCGGTCCAGGAGGGCGATGGAGCGGCGCAGCGGGATGCCGATGTAACGGGCGCCCCGCAGCTTGCTGTCCGGGGTGGAGACGGCGACCTGTGCCGCGTAGCGCGAGCCGATCTTGTTGGCCAACCCGGGGCGGGCGTTGGCCTCATGGATCACGATCGGCACGCCGAGGCGCTTGGCGGCGAGGTAGCCGGGCAGCGCCACATAGCCGCCGAAGCCGACGACCGCGTCCGCCTTGGTGCGCTCCAGGATCTGCTCGGCGGCCTTGATCGTGCCGCGCAGCCGGCCCGGCACGGTGATCAGTTCCGGGGTGGGCTTGCGGGGCAGCGGTACGGCGGGGATCAGGGCGAGTTCGTAGCCCCGCTCGGGTACGAGGCGGGTCTCAAGGCCGCGTTCCGTGCCCAGCGCCGTGATCCCCACGGTGGGGTCCTGCCTGCGCAGGGCGTCCGCGAGGGCGAGCGCGGGCTCGATGTGGCCGGCGGTCCCCCCACCGGCGAGTACGACATGCACCGAAATTCACCGCTCTCCGGACGAACGCGCCGCCGAGGCACGCCGTCGCATCGTGTTCCATCTCCGGGGACTCCGGCCGGAACCGGGTCCCCTGGCCCCCCGTTTTCTACCAAAGCGGGGTTGCCGCATCGCAAGCGCCGCCCGCGCAGCGGGGTCGTCGCGCGCGAAGGCGATCAGCAACCCGATGGCGAACATGGTCGGCAGCAGGGCGGAACCCCCGTAGGAGAACAGCGGGAGCGGGACGCCGGCGATCGGCAGCAGGCCGAGCACCGCACCGATGTTGATCACCGCCTGAGCGATGATCCAGGTGGTCACGCCTCCCGCGGCATACCTCACGAAGGGGTCCTCCGTGCGTCCGGCCACGCGGATACCCGCATAGCCTAGAGCCGCGAAGAGGGCGAGAACCGACAGTGTCCCTGCCAAGCCCAGTTCCTCACCGGTGACGGCGAAGATGAAGTCGGTGTGGGCTTCGGGGAGTTGACCCCATTTCTCCACACTCGCACCGAGCCCGGAGCCGAAGATCCCGCCGGATGCGAGCGCGTAGATCCCGTGCACGGCCTGCCAGCAGTCGGCGACCCCGGTCTTGGGCTCGGTGGCGCCGATGCAGGCGAGCCGGGCCATGCGGTTGGGGCTGGTCTTGATGAGGATCACACCGATCACGGCCGCGATCGACAGCACGCCGGCGAAGAGGCGGGTCGGTGCGCCGGCCAGCCACAGCAGGCCGAACAGGATCGCGGTGAGGATGATCGCCGTACCCATGTCGCCGCCGAGCATGATCAGCCCGAGCAGCATGAACGCGACCGGCACCAGCGGCACCAGCATGTGCTTCCACTGGGACAGCATCGCCTTGTCCTGCTTGCGGGCCAGCAGATCGGCGCCCCACAGCACGAGGGCCAGCTTGCCGAACTCGCTGGGCTGGATCTGGAAGGAGCCGCCGAGCGAGATCCAGTTGCGGTTGCCGTTGACCGACATCCCTATCCCCGGCAACTGCACCAGCGCCATCATGAAGACGGCGCCCGCGAGGATCGGATAGGCCAGCGCCCGGTGCAGCTTGACCGGCATCCGCGAGGCGGCGAGCGCCAGCACCCCGCCGATACAGGCCGCGAGGAACTGTTTGCGGAAGAAGTACGAGCCGGGCAAAGACAGTTGGAGTGCGGTGATCTGGGAGGCCGAGTAGACCATCACCAGACCCAGCACGGTGATCAGCACGCTGCCGCCGGCGATCAGGTAGTACGCGGTCAGCGGGCGGTCCCAGGCCCGGCGCGCGTTGGCGTACAGGCGTCGTACGGGGTTGTCGCGTACGGTCCGGGCAGCGGCGGGACGTCTGGGGGTCCGCTGCTGCACGGGCGGCCGGCCGGTACGGCTACTGGGCATCAGCGCCTCCGCTCACGTCGGTCAGGCGCCGAGTTCGCGAACCGCCTGGGCGAACGCGTCACCGCGCTTGTTGTAGTTGGCGAACATGTCCATGGAGGCGCAGGCCGGGGCGAGCAGCACCGTGTCGCCGGCGGCGGCGAGCCGCTGTGCCTCCTGGACAGCCGCGAGCATCGCCCCAGTGTCGGTCCGGGCGAGGTCCACGACGGGTACTTCCGGCGCGTGTCGCGCGAGGGCTTCACGGATGAGCGCACGATCGGCGCCGATCAGCACCACGCCCCGAAGTCGCTCTGCCGACTTGGCGACGAGTTCGTCGAAGGTGGCGCCCTTCGCGAGTCCCCCCGCGATCCACACGATCGACTCGTAGGCCGCCAACGAGGCTTCCGCCGCATGGGTGTTGGTGGCCTTGGAGTCGTCGATGTACGCGACACCGTCCACATCGGCCACGTGCGCGATGCGGTGCGCGTCGGGCGTGAAGGCCCGCAGCCCGTCCCGTACGGCCTTGGCGGGCACTCCGAAGGCGCGCGCGAGGGCAGCGGCGGCAAGGGCGTTGGCGATGTTGTGCGGGGCGGGCGGGTTGACGTCCGAGACCTCGGCGAGTTCCTGCGCGTTCTTCTGCCGGTCCTCGACGAAGGCGCGGTCGACCAGGATGCCGTCCACGACGCCGAGTTGGGACGGCGCGGGACTGCCCAGCGTGAACCCGACGGCCCGGCAGCCCTCCTCGACATCGGCCTCGCGGACCAGGTCCTCGGTGGCCTTGTCTGCGACGTTGTAGACGCAGGCGACCCGATTGCCTTCGTAGATACGGCCCTTGTCGGCGGCGTACGCCTCCATCGAGCCGTGCCAGTCGAGGTGATCGGGCGCCAGGTTCAGGACGGCGGCGGAGTGGGCGCGCAGCGAGGGCGTCCAGTGGAGCTGATAGCTCGACAGTTCGACGGCGAGGACGTCGTATTGCTCGTCCCCGAGTACGGCGTCGAGGACCGAGACGCCGATGTTGCCGACGGCGGCCGTGCGCAGGCCGCCCGCCTTCAGGATGGAGGCGAGCATCTGGACGGTGGTGGTCTTGCCGTTGGTGCCGGTGACGGCGAGCCAGGGGGCCGCGTCGGGGCCGCGCAGGCGCCAGGCCAGCTCGACATCGCCCCAGATGTCGATCCCGGCCGCCCGGGCCGCCGTGAACAGCGGCTTGTCGGGCTGCCAGCCAGGGGTGGTGACGATCAGTTCGGTGCCGTCGGGCAGGGTCGCACCGTCGCCGAGGCGCACGGTGATGCCGAGCGCCTCCAGGTCGGCCGCCTGGGCCCGGGAGCGCTCGTCGTCGCCGTCGTTGACGACCGTGACGAGCGCGCCGAGGCCGTGCAGGACCTTGGCCGCCGGGATGCCGGAGACACCGAGCCCGGCGACGGTGACGTGCTTGCCCTCGAAGGAGAGCCCCTGCCCTTCGGTCACTTTTCCGCTGCCCATCCCGCGTAGAAGAGGCCCAGGCCGACGATCACGCAGATGCCCTGGATGATCCAGAAACGGACCACGATGAGTACTTCGGACCAGCCCTTGAGTTCGAAGTGGTGCTGGAGCGGGGCCATTCGGAAGACCCGCTTGCCGGTGAGCTTGAAGGAGCCGACCTGGATGACCACCGACATGGTGATGAGGACGAAGAGGCCACCCATGATGGCGACGAGCAGCTCCGTGCGGGAGAGGATCGCCAGGCCGGTGAGAACACCGCCGAGAGCGAGTGAGCCCGTGTCACCCATGAAGACCTTGGCCGGCGAGGTGTTCCACCACAGGAAGCCCAGGCAGGCGCCCATCAGCGCGGAGGCGATGACCGCGAGGTCGAGTGGATCGCGCACTTCGTAGCAGGCGTTCGGGTTGGTCAGGGTCGTCGCGTTGGCGCAGGACTCCTGGAACTGCCAGACACCGATGAAGGTGTAGGCGCCGAAGACCAGGACCGAGGCGCCGGTGGCGAGGCCGTCCAGACCGTCCGTCAGGTTCACGCCGTTCGACATCGCGAGGATCATGAACAGCGCCCAGATCACGAACAGGATCGGGCCGATCTTCCAGCCGAAGTCCGTGATGAACGACAGCTTCGTCGAGGCCGGGGTGTTGCCGCGGGAGTCCGGGAACATCAGCGCGAGCACCGCGAAGCTGATGCCGACGATCAGCTGGCCGGCCATCTTCGCCTTGGCCCGCAGGCCCAGCGAACGCCGCTTGACGATCTTGATGTAGTCGTCGAGGAAGCCGACCAGACCCATGCCGCACATCAGGCCGAGCACCAGCAGCCCCGAGTAGGTCGGGGGGTAACCGGTGATGACCTTGGACAGGAAGTAGGCGGCGACCGTCGCGAAGATGAAGGCGATACCGCCCATCGTCGGCGTACCGCGCTTGCTGGCGTGCTCGCGCGGACCGTCGTCACGGATGTACTGGCCGTAGCCCTTGCGGGCCAGCAGCTTGATCAGCAGCGGGGTGCCCATCAGGGTCAGGAACAGGCCGATGACTCCTGAGAACAGGATCTGCTTCATCATCGGGCGGCAACCTCACCCTCGGTACCGGCCTCGACGAGCGCCTGCGCCACGCTCTCCAGACCGACCGACCGGGACGCCTTCACGAGAACGACGTCTCCCGGGCGCAACTCGCTGCGCAACAGGTCGACCGCCGCCTGTGCGTCGGACACGTGCACCGACTCCTCACCCCACGAACCCTCGTTATATGCGCCCAGTTGCAGCCAGGACGCTTCCCTGCCCCCGACCG
The DNA here is from genome assembly GCF_033194735.1 of Streptomyces sp. W16. Taxonomy (NCBI): domain Bacteria; kingdom Bacillati; phylum Actinomycetota; class Actinomycetes; order Kitasatosporales; family Streptomycetaceae; genus Streptomyces; species Streptomyces sp. W16. The sequence continues at coordinate 4,749 of NZ_JAWOAI010000288.1, read as the reverse complement.
CGACGAGCTTGCCGACATTGAGCCGGACAGCGAGCCGTCCGACCGCGTCGTGCTCGGCGAGCGCCTCGTCCCCGAGCTCGGCCATCTTGCCGAGCACCGCCCAGGTCCGCCGCCCCTTGCCCATGGCCGCGAGCGCGCGCAAGGCGGCTCGCATGGACTCGGGGTTCGCGTTGTAGGCGTCGTTGACGATGGTCACGCCGTCCGAACGCTCGGTGACCTCCATCCGCCAGCGGGAGAGGGAGCCCGCCTCGGAGAGCGCGGTGGCGATCTCGTCTGCGGACATGCCCAGCTCATGGGCGACGGCGGCCGCGGCGAGCGCGTTCGACACGTGGTGCTCACCGTACAGGCGCATGGTCACTTCGCTGCACCCGGAGGGTGTGTGAAGGCTGAAGGCGGGCTGTCCGCTGTCCGTGAGTCTGACGTTCTCGGCCCGTACGTCCGCTTCGCCGGACTCTCCGAAAAGGATCACCTTCGCCTTCGTACGGGACGCCATGCCTCGTACGAGCGGATCGTCCGCGTTGAGGACCGCGACGCCGCCGTCTTCAACTGAAGGCAGGGCCTCCACGAGTTCACCCTTTGCCTGCGCGATCTGCTCCCGGCCGCCGAACTCGCCGATGTGGGCGGTGCCGACGTTCAGGACGAGGCCGATCTGCGGGGGCGTCAGATCCGTGAGGTAGCGGATGTGGCCGATTCCGCGGGCGCCCATCTCCAGGACGAGGAACCTCGTCTCGTCGGTGGCGCTCAGCGCGGTCAGCGGCAGCCCGATCTCGTTGTTCAGCGATCCCGGCGTGAACACCGTGGGCGCCTTGCGGGCGAGCACCTGGGCGATGAGGTCCTTGGTGCTGGTCTTGCCGGCCGAGCCGGTGAGGGCCACGAGGGTCGCGCCGAGCCGTCGTACGACATGACGGGCGAGGGCGCCCAGGGCGCTCTGGACGTCGTCCACGACGATCGCGGGCACGCCGACCGGGCGGGACGCCAGGAGGGCCACCGCTCCCGCCTCGACGACCGCGTTCGCGAAGTCGTGGCCGTCGACGCGCTCGCCGACGAAGGCGACGAAGAGGCTGCCTGGTTTCACTTCCCTGGAGTCGCGGACCACCGGGCCGGTGACCTGGACGGACGGATCCGGTATGTCGTGCGTCTGCCCGCCGACGACTTCTGCGATCTCGGCGAGGGAGAGGGCGATCACAAGTTCATCCCTGGGTCTTCTGGATAGCTTCGCGGAGCACCTGGCGGTCGTCGAAGGGACGGACCACTCCGGCGATGTCCTGGCCCTGCTCATGGCCCTTGCCCGCGACCAGCACGGTGTCCCCCGGCCGCGCGCGGGCGACGGCGGCGGCGATGGCGGCGGCCCGGTCCTCGAAGACCTGGACCTCGCCGCGCTCGTGCGCCGGCACCGACGCGGCACCCTGGAGCATCGTCGCGAGGATCGCGAGGGGGTCCTCGGAGCGGGGGTTGTCGGAGGTCAGTACGGCGGTGTCGGCGAGCCTGGCCACGGCGGCACCCATCGGCTCGCGCTTGGTCTTGTCCCGGTCGCCGCCGCAGCCGAGCACCACGTGCACCTTGCCCTCGGTGACCTTGCGCAGCGCGCGCAGGACCGATTCGACGGCGTCCGTCTTGTGGGCGTAGTCGACGACCGCGAGATACGGCTGCCCGGCGTCCACGCGCTCCAGGCGCCCCGGCACACCCGGCACCGCGGCGATGCCGTCGGCGGCGAGCTGCGGGTCGAGGCCCGCGGTGGCCAGGGCGGCGATCGCGGCGAGGGTGTTGGCCACGTTGAAGGAGCCGGCCAGCGGCGATCTCGCGGTGATCAGCTCGCCCTTGGGGCCGACGGCGGTGAACGTCGAGTCCATCGGGCCGACTTGAACGTCCTCGGCGCGCCAGTCGGCGTCCGGGTGGCCCTCGGCGGAGTAGGTGACCACGGGGACCGTGACCTGTGCGGCGAGCCTGCGGCCGTACTCGTCGTCGAGGTTGACCACTCCCTGCCGGCTGCGCAGCGGCGTGAACAGCTGCGCCTTGGCCTGGAAGTAGTCCTCCATGCCGGAGTGGAACTCCATGTGCTCCGGGCTGAGGTTGGTGAAGACCGCGACGTCGAAGATGCAGGCGTCGACCCGGCCGAGGACCAGCGCGTGACTGGAGACCTCCATGGCGACCGCGTCGACCCCGCGCTCCAGCATGACCGCGAACAGCGCCTGGAGATCGGTGGCTTCGGGGGTCGTGCGCTCCGACTTCATGCGCTCGTCGCCGATGCGCGTCTCGACCGTGCCGATCAGGCCGGTGGAACGGACCGTCTTCAGGCCGCCCTCGACGAGATACGCGGTGGTGGTCTTGCCGGAGGTGCCGGTGATACCGATCTGGAGCAGATCGCGGCCGGGGTGGCCGTAGATGGTGGCCGCCAGCTCGCCCATCTGCCCGCGCGGATCGGCTACGACCAACACCGGCAGGCCGGTTGCGGCCGCTCGGTCGGCTCCGGCCGGGTCCGTCAGGACGGCGACGGCGCCGAGGCCGGCCGCCTGGGTGACGAAGTCGGCGCCGTGAAGGCGGGCACCGGGCAGTGCGGCGTACAGGTCGCCGGGGCGGACGGCGCGCGAGTCATGGGTGATGCCCGTGACTTCCGCGGTCGACGTCGGCGCGGTGGCGCCCAGTTGGTCGGCGAGTTCCGCGAGGGGTGTGGCGGAGATCTGCGCCGGCCTGGGCGGCCCCGGGTAGGTCACGGATGCGCCCTTCTGGGGGTTTTGGGAGTGGTCGGCGGGTGGCACGGCGGTGAGCGTACCGGGCGCACCCGCCCCGGGGCGAAGTGAGGGGCGGGGGTCGCCCTGGTTCCCGGACTGGGAGGTGATCATGGTCACGGATCGGTTCCTGGCTGTTGCGCTGATCAGGGCGTGAAGGTCACGGGCAGATTCGCGGCCTTCGCCCCGGTGGGCGGGACCTGGAGGGTCTTGAGGGCGAACTCCATCACCTGCTTGTAGATCGGTCCGCAGATCTGACCGCCGAAGTAGCTTCCGCTGGTGGCGTTCTGGATCGCGCAGTAGACGGTGATGCGGGGGTTGTCGGCGGGCGCGAACCCGGCGAACGACGAGGTGTAGCCCTTGTACTTGCCGGTGGCCGGATCCACGCGGTTGGCGGTGCCGGTCTTGCCCGCGACCCGGTACCCCGGAATGGCCGCCTTACCGCCCGTGCCCTGCTCGTCGTCCACCACGGACTCCAGCATCTGGGCGAGGGTCTTCGCCGTCTTCGCACTGATGACCCTGGTCTTCTTGGGCGTCGCCGCGGGCGTGAAGCGGCCGTCGGGCCCCTTCGTGCCGCGCACCAGGGTGGGCTCGACACGGACACCGCCGTTGGCGACCGTCGAGTAGACGGAGGCCGCCTGGAGCGCGTTGAGGGACATGCCCTGGCCGAAAGGAATCGTGTACTGCTGCGAGGTCGACCACTCGGAGGCGGGCGCGAGGATGCCCTTGGTCTCGCCGGGGAAGTCGAGCCCGCTGTAGCTGCCGATGCCGAACTTGCGCAGATACGAGTACAGGACCTGGTTGGCCTCGGGCTGCGTCTTGCCGAGCTGGCCGGCCGCCTCGATGGTGCCGATGTTGCTGGACTTGGCGAGGACGCCGTTGAGGGTGAGGTTCCAGGTCGCGTGGTCCACGTCGTCCTGGAAGAGGCGGTCGCCGCGGTGCAGCCGGTTCGGGACGACGACATGCGTCAGCGGGGTGGCCACGTTCTCCTGGAGTACGGCGGCCATCGTCATGACCTTGGCGGTGGAACCGGGCTCGTAGGCGTCCTGGAGGGCCGCGTTGCCCAGGGAGGCCGCGTTGGCCTGGGCGAGGTCGTTCGGGTCGAAGCCGGGCGCGTTGGCCATGGCGAGGATCTCTCCGGTGCGGGTGTCCTGCACTATCACGTACCCGCGATCCGCCTTGGACTTCTTCACCTGCTCCGTGATGGCGTTCTGCGCGGCCCACTGGATGTCGCGGTCGATGGTCAGCTCGACATCGGAACCGGGCACCGCGGGCGTCTCCGTGGAGCCCGCGGTGGGCACCTGGAGGCCGCCGGACTGGGCGTAGCGGACCTTGCCGTCCTTGCCCGTCAGGTCCTTGTTCAGCTGCTGCTCGACCCCGCCGCCGCCCTTGCCGTCGGCGTTGACCCAGCCCAGTATCCCGGCGGCGAGATCGCCGTTCGGGTACACGCGTTTGGTGGTGGGGACGGCGAGGACACCGGCCAGGACGTTGACCGTGGTCGGGTCGGTCGAGGCCTTGGTGTTCAGCGCGCTCTTGAGGTCCTTGATCTGCTTCCAGACCTGTGGGGTCTGGCGGTTGGCGAGGACGACGTAGCGCAGGTTCTTGTTCGCGGGTCTGAGCTTCTTGACCAGCCCGGCCTGGTCCACGCCGAGGATCGGGGCGAGGAGGGCGGCAGCCTGCTCGGGCCCGTCGTCGATCTTCAGCTGCTTGCGGGTGAAGAGCGTCGGGTCGGCGGTGATCGTGTACGCGTCCACGCTGGTCGCGAGGGCCACCCCGGAGCGGTCGGTGATCTCACCGCGCTCGGCGGCCAGCACGTAGTCGACGTACCGGTTCTGCGCGGCCTTGGCGGCGTACGCGCTCGCGTCGACGGCCTGCACCTGGAGCAGCCGTACGACGAACGCGATCAGGACGAGGGTCAGCGCGAGGCTGATCATGCGCAGCCGGGGGCGGGGGCTGCCGAGCCGGAGGGAGCGCGAGCCCGCCGGGCGAGCCGCGGGAGGGGCCGATGCCGGGCGGCGGGCCG
>NZ_JAWOAI010000287.1:0-12755 GCF_033194735.1 Streptomyces sp. W16 | reverse complement strand
GTGGCCAGCGCGCACAAGTGGGGCGGACCGGCCGGGGTCGGGCTGCTGGCGGTGCGCAAGGGTGTGCGGTTCGCGGCCCAAGGCCCCGTGGACGAACGGGAGTCGGGGCGCTCCCCCGGGTTCGAGAACATCCCGGCCGTCGTGGCCGCGGCGGCCTCCCTGCGCGCGGTCCGCACGGCGGCGGCCGAGGAGGCGCTACGGCTACGGGAGCTGACGGAGCGGATCCGGGCACGGGTACCGCGGTCGGTGCCGGACGTGGACGTGGTCGGCGATCCGATGCGGCGGCTGCCCGGGATCGTCACCTTCTCCTGTCTCTATGTCGATGGAGAGACCCTCCTGCACGAACTGGACCGCGCCGGTTTCTCCGTCTCGTCCGGATCGTCCTGCACGAGCAGCACGCTGACGCCCAGCCATGTGCTGAAGGCGATGGGGGTGCTGAGTGAGGGGAATGTGCGGGTGTCGTTGCCGCCAGGGACGACGGAGGAGGACGTCGAGCGTTTCCTCGCCGTGCTGCCGGGGGCGGTGGCGGGGGTGCGGGAGAAGCTGGGGGCGGGGGCGCCGGTGGCTGTCGTAGAAAGGGACTCGCTCATCGTCGACACCCTCGGGAAGCGCTGCCCGATCCCGGTCATCGAGCTGGCCAAGGTCATCGGCGATGTACCTGTCGGCGGCACGATCCGCGTCCTGTCCGACGACGAGGCGGCCCGGCTGGACATCCCGGCGTGGTGCGAGATGCGGGGGCAGGAGTACGTGGGCGAGGAGGAAGGCCCGGCGTACGTAATCCGCCGGACCAGCTAACGCGCCCCTGAAGGGGCGCGGGGAACTGCGCGACCAGCCCCCACGCGCCCGCAGACGACCAATCAGCTCAGCCCAGGTGCTTACGGACCTCCACGGCCGCGTCATCCCCGTACGCCTTCGTGAACCGCTCCATGAAGTGCCCGCGGAACACCTGGTACTCCTGCGTACCCACCGTCTCGATGACGAGAGTCGCCAGCATGCAGCCGACCTGCGCCGCACGCTCCAGGGAGACACCCCACGCCAGCCCCGAGAGGAACCCCGCGCGGAAGGCGTCGCCGACACCCGTGGGGTCGGCCTTGCGCTCCTCCTCCGCGCAGCCCACCTCGATCGGGTCCTCGCCGACGCGCTCGATGCGGACGCCGCGCGAGCCGAGGGTGGTGACGCGGGTGCCGACCTTCGCCAGGATCTCCTCGTCGCTCCAGCCGGTCTTGGACTCGATGAGGCCCTTCTCGTACTCGTTCGAGAAGAGGTACGCCGAACCCTCCAGCAGGATGCGGATGTCGTCGCCCTCCATGCGCGCGATCTGCTGGGAGAAGTCGGCGGCGAAGGGGATGGACCGGGTACGGCACTCCTCCGTGTGGCGGAGCATCGCCTCGGGGTCGTCGGCGCCGATCAGGACCAGGTCGAGACCGCCCACGCGGTCGGCGACGGTCTTCAGCTCGATCTGGCGGGCCTCGCTCATGGCGCCGGTGTAGAAGGAGCCGATCTGGTTGTGGTCGGAGTCGGTCGTGCACACGAAGCGGGCGGTGTGCAGCGTCTCCGAGATACGGACCGAGTCGGTGTCGACGCCGTGCCGGTCGAGCCAGTCGCGGTACTCGGCGAAGTCGGAGCCCGCGGCGCCGACCAGGATCGGCTTGGTGCCGAGCTGGCCCATGCCGAAGGCGATGTTGGCTCCGACGCCGCCCCGGCGTACGTCGAGGTTGTCGACCAGGAAGGAGAGCGACACCGTGTGCAGCTGGTCCGCGACCAGTTGGTCGGCGAAGCGGCCGGGGAAGGTCATGAGGTGGTCGGTGGCGATGGAGCCGGTGACTGCGATGCGCACGGCGAGGACTCTCCTGAGGGAGGCTGCGTTGACACTTCACGCTACCCGGTCGGCGCGGCGGCTCTGAAGCGGCCAAAACTACCCGATAGTAGATCTTTCTTCGCGAGGTAAAGCGTGCCTACGGTGCCGCTATGACGAACCTCGAAGTCGACGGTCCCGTTCCGGTCCCCCCGGTCCACCTCGAAGGTGAAGGTGAGGCGGATCTGGCGGCGCTGCGCGGCGACTGCGCCCGGATGGCTCCCCACTGGGCGGTTCCCGACCGGATCGTTTCCCTTCCGGTGTCCCCGTCACTCATCCACGGCGTGTCGGTGCCGTCGAAGTCCGCCCGGCTGCTGGACGCGATGGGGGAATACGGCGACTGAGTCCGGAGCTCGTCGGCTCGATCGGCGCTCTCGGGGGAACCGTGCGCTCCCCCGCTGCGTCCCATCGCTGTCCCCCGTAAAGGGGATGCGGGATACGACCTTTCTGCCTGCCTGTTTGACAGGGGCTGGTCAGGGTCATGGGACAGTTGCGCAGCCGAAGGAGCGATGCGGTGAACACCGAGCGACCCGACAACGAGGACGCGACCGGCGCCTCAGATGATGTGCCGGGCGTGGGGGACGCCGCTGGAACGAAGGGTGCCGTGGAGGGGCCCGAGGTCGATGGCACCGAGGAAGCCGCCGTTTCCGAAGTGGCCGACCGATCGGATGGGACAGGGCCCGAGGAGACAGAGCCCGAGGCATCCGACGTGGAAGCCGACTCCTCGGAACAGCTCGACCCGGTGACGTCCGAGGTGCAGGCCGACCAGCCGGAAGCCTCCGAAGCCGCCCACCCGCACGACCATGCGGACCACACCGACGACGGGCACCCGGCGCGATCCAGGTCCCGGTCCCCGCTCGTCATCGCCTCCGTCGCCGCTGCCGTGCTGCTCGTCGGGGGTGGCGGGGCGTACCTCGCGTCGTCGTCAGCTTCCGGAGGTTCGGGGGACGGGACGGGATCCGCGGCGTCCGGTGCCGACGGCACTCCCCCGCCGCTCGCGCTCGACGGATACGCGACCGGCGGTACGAACGGAATCGCGTCCGGTGAGCCGAACCCGTACGGCGAGACGTACCGGGCGGCGGGCAGCCTGCCCGGTGGGCCGGGGTCCGCGGCCGTCTACTCGCCGCAGGGCCAAGTCGCCAAGGACGATGTCGCCCGGCTCGCGAAGGCGCTCGGTGTCGTGGGGACACCGGTGGCCGAGGGCCAGTACTGGAAGGTCGGCGGGCAGGACGGCAGCGGGCCGAGTCTCCAGGTGAACAAGGCGGCGCCGGGCCTGTGGACGTTCAACCGCTACGCACCCGGCACCGACGACTGCGCCAGCACCATCAAGTGCGTGCAGGATCCCGGCACTTCGGCCACCGACCCGGTGAGTGTCGTGGTCGCGAAGAAGGCCGCCGCCCCGATCCTCAAGGCCGTCGGCCAGGACGACGCGAAGGTGGACGCGAGTCAACTCATGGGCGCGCAGCGGGTGGTGAACGCCGAACCGGTGGTCGGTGGGCTGCCCACACACGGCTGGACGACCGGGCTGACCGTCAGCGCCCAGGGTGAAGTCGTCGGCGGGAGCGGGCAGTTGGCGGCGCCGGTGAAGGGTGACGTCTATCCGGTGCTGAGTGCGCAGAAGACGCTGGCCCTGTTGAACGCGGCGCCGGGGACGACCCACCGTATGGGTATCGGCGGCTGCGCCAGCCCCGTACCGCTGAAGGACCGGCTGGAGGCGCCCTGCGGTTCGTCGACCGACATCTCCGCCACGCCCACGCAGGCTTCGGCCACCGTCGAGCACGCGGTGTTCGGGCTGGCCACGCACTCCGTGAGCGGGAAGCAGACGCTGGTGCCGTCCTGGTTGTTCGAGGTGCGGCAGTCGGGTGGGCAGGACAGCTTCACGGTGACGTACCCGGCGATCGATCCGAAGTATCTGGCCTCGGCCAACACGCCCACTCCGACGCCGACTTCGACGGCCGGCGCGACTCCGCACGATGTGAAGGCGGACGGCTACTCGGCCGACGGGAAGAGCCTCACCGTGACCTTCACCGGCGGGGTGTGCGCGGACTACAAGGCGACGGCCGTGGAGAGTTCGGACAAGGTGACGGTCACGGTGACCGAGACGCCCTGGCCGGACAAGGTCTGCATCATGATCGCCAAGTTCTACCACCAGACCGTGGAGTTGAAGGCGCCGCTCGGCGACCGGAAGGTCGTGGGCTCGGACGGCAAGGCGCTCCCCGTGGAGAAGGTCACGCAGCCGACGGCGGGCGCGGGACCCTCGCTGGCCCGGTAGCCGGCCCTTGCCGGCATCGGAGCGGGCACCGGAAAAGCCCGAAGGCGGCGGCCCTGTCGGAGGGGGCCGCCGCCTTCGCCGTACTCAACCGCCCTGTGGGGCTCGGCCGGCTTAGCTGAACGAGTCGCCGCAGGCGCAGGAGCCCGTCGCGTTCGGGTTGTCGATCGTGAAGCCCTGCTTCTCGATGGTGTCGACGAAGTCGATGGAGGCGCCACCCAGGTACGGGGCGCTCATGCGGTCCGTGACCACCTTGACGCCGCCGAAGTCCTTGACGACATCGCCGTCGAGGGAGCGCTCGTCGAAGAAGAGCTGGTAGCGCAGGCCGGAGCAGCCACCGGGCTGGACGGCGACGCGCAGGGCCAGGTCTTCCCGGCCTTCCTGGTCGAGCAGGGCCTTGACCTTCGCCGCGGCGGCGTCGGACAGAAGGATGCCGTCGGTGACGGTGCTGGTCTCGTCCGATACGGACATCTACATCTCTCCCGGGTTGTACGGAGACTGCTTGCCGACGATGTCAACCGCCGGGGCCGTGGATTCATTCCGGGCCACGCCCGGTGTCTTTCCCCCGGCACCTCTCTCCATGCTCGCACACCCCCGCAAGGTCCCTCACTGTGCGCGTTCCGGGATTGATGTCACATCGACGTTATGGGCATCGTCAAACTGACGTGAAGCAGTTATGATAGATAATGTCAATTCGACGAAAAGGCTTGTCCGTCAGAACAGAAAGGGTGCGTGTCGTGACCACCGCCCAGACCCAGGAGCTCGACGTTCAGCCGACGCCCCTCGCCCTGCTGCTGCTCGGCCGTGAGGCCGACCCGAGGAGCGAGCGCGGTGTCGAGTGCCCCGGCGACCTGCCCTCGCCGTCCGACCCGGACCTGGTCGAGCGGGCCCGCGCGGCCAAGGAGAAGCTCGGCGACAAGGTCTTCGTGCTCGGCCACCACTACCAGCGCGACGAGGTCATCCAGTTCGCCGACGTCACGGGCGACTCCTTCAAGCTGGCCCGGGACGCCGCCGCGCGCCCCGAGGCCGAGTACATCGTGTTCTGCGGTGTGCACTTCATGGCGGAGTCCGCGGACATCCTGACCGGCGACGACCAGAAGGTCTTCCTGCCGGACCTCGCGGCCGGCTGCTCGATGGCCGACATGGCCACCGCCGAGCAGGTCGCCGAGTGCTGGGACGCGCTGACCGAGGCCGGCATAGCCGAGCGGGTCGTGCCCGTGTCGTACATGAACTCGTCCGCGGACATCAAGGCGTTCACGGGCAAGCACGGTGGCACGATCTGCACCTCGTCGAACGCGCAGCGCGCCCTGGAGTGGGCCTTCGAGCAGGGCGAGCAGGTGCTGTTCCTGCCCGACCAGCACCTCGGCCGCAACACGGCGGTCCGCGACCTCGGCATGAGCCTGGAGGACTGCGTCCTCTACAACCCGCACAAGCCCAACGGGGGCCTCACCGTTGACCAGTTGAGGGCCGCGAAGATGATCCTGTGGCGCGGCCACTGCTCGGTGCACGGCCGCTTCTCGCTGGAGTCGGTGGAGGACGTGCGGGCCCGGATCCCGGGTGTCAACGTCCTGGTGCACCCCGAGTGCAAGAACGAGGTCGTGGCCGCGGCGGACTACGTCGGGTCAACGGAGTACATCATCAAGGCACTTGAGGCGGCCCCGGCCGGTTCGAAGTGGGCCATCGGCACCGAGCTGAATCTCGTACGACGGCTCGCGAACCGTTTCGCTCCCGAGGGCAAGGAGATCGTCTTCCTCGACAAGACGGTCTGCTTCTGCTCGACGATGAACCGCATCGACCTCCCCCACCTGGTCTGGACCCTGGAGTCCCTCGCCGAGGGCAACCTCGTCAACCGCATCGAGGTGGACAAGGAGACGGAGGCGTTCGCCAAACTGGCGCTGGAGCGGATGCTGGCGCTGCCGTAGCCCCGTACGTCCGGAGTACTACTCCACCCGTGGCCGGACCAGGCCCGACTCGTAGGCGATGACGACGAGTTGGGCCCGGTCGCGGGCGCCGAGTTTGGCCATGGCGCGGTTGACGTGGGTCTTCACCGTCAGGGGGCTGACCTCCAGGCGTTCGGCGATCTCGTCGTTGGAGTGGCCGCCGGCGACCTGGACGAGGACCTCGCGTTCGCGCACGGTGAGGGCTTCGAGGCGTTCGGCGCGGGCCGGGTCGCGGTCCTCGTCCAGGTCGCCCTGGGCGAGGAAGCGGGCGATCAGGCCCTTGGTCGCCACGGGAGACAGCAGTGCCTCGCCGGCCGCGGCGACCCTGATCGCGCTGAGGAGTTCCTCGGGCTCGGAGCCCTTGCCGAGGAAGCCGGAGGCGCCCGCGCGCAGTGACTGCACCACGTAGTCGTCGACCTCGAAGGTCGTCAGTATCACCACGCGGACGTGGGCGAGGGACGGGTCGGCGCTGATCATGCGGGTGGCGGCGAGGCCGTCGGTGCCGGGCATCCGGATGTCCATGAGTACGACGTCGGCCCGTTCCGCCCTGGCCAGCCGTACGGCCTCCGCGCCGTCCGCGGCCTCCCCCACGACCTCCATGTCGGGCTCGGAGTCGACGAGTACGCGGAAGGCGCTGCGCAGCAGGGCCTGGTCGTCGGCGAGCAGGACACGGATCGTCGTCATGCAGGGTCCCCCGAAGCGCGTGGGCGGGTCTTGACCGGCAGGATCGCATGGACGCGGAAGCCGCCTCCGTACCGGGGACCGGTGGTGAGGGTGCCGCGCAGGGCGGTGACGCGCTCGCGCATGCCGAGCAGGCCATGGCCGCCGCCGGAGTCGGGGTCCTGGTCCTCGCCGGAGCCGTTGTCGAGGACGGTGACCTCCACGTTCGGGCCCACGCGTACGACACTCACCTCGGCCTTCGCCTCCGTACCGGCGTGCTTCTGCACGTTGGTGAGGGCCTCCTGGATGACGCGGTAGGCGGCCAGGTCGACGGCGGCGGGGAGGGTGGTGCCGTTGTCGGCGCGGGCCACCTCGACATGGAGGCCCGCGTTGCGGAAGGTGCCGGCGAGTTCTTCGAGGCGGTCGAGTCCCGGGGCCGGTTCGGTGGGGGCCTCGGGGTCTCCGGACTGGCGCAACAGGCCGACGGTGGCGCGGAGTTCGTTGAGCGCGGAGCGGCTGGCCTCGCGTACGTGGGCGAGGGCTTCCTTGGCCTGGTCGGGGCGCTTGTCCATGACGTGCGCGGCGACTCCGGCCTGGACGTTGACCAGGGCGATGTGGTGGGCGACCACGTCGTGCAGGTCGCGGGCGATGCGCAGGCGTTCCTCGGCGACGCGGCGGCGGGCCTCCTCCTCGCGGGTGCGTTCGGCCCGTTCGGCGCGCTCGCGGATGGCGTGCACGAACTCCTTGCGGCTGCGTACGGCGTCTCCGGCGGCGGCGGCCATGCCGGTCCAGGCGAAGATGCCGAGGTTCTCCTGCGCGTACCACGGGAGGGGGCCGCCGAGCATCGCGGCGCCGGTCAGCACGGTCATCGTGAGCAGGCCCACACGCCAGGTGGTCGAACGGTCGGTGGTGACGGCGACGGTGAACAGGGCGACCACGGCACACATCGCGACCGGGGCGCGGGGGTCGCTGGTGACGCTCTCGACGAGGGAGGCGGTGCCGGTGACGGCGAGGACCAGCATCGGCGCGCGGCGGCGGAAGACGAGTGCGGCGGCGCCGACCGCCATGAGGACCAGGCTGAGGGGGTCGGGGGTGCGGATGCCCCAGCTGACGCCGTGCCCGCCGTGCGGGTCCACGAACGACCCGGCGACCATGCACACGAGCACCGCGGCGGCGAGGACCGCGTCCAGCGCGCAGGGGTGCGCCTTCGCTTGGCAGCGGGCTCGGTCGAAAGCGCTCATTCTGGCAACGGTACGGGGTCCCTGGCGGGGGCGGAACGGGGGTCAGCTGTACGTTGCCTGTACTTGTGCGGGGTGTCGGTGCGGGCGTCTCTGGGGGCTCCGCCCCCAGGCCCCCGTTCGGCCCTGAAGGGGCCTCGTCCTCAAACGCCGGACGGGCTGACTAATGCCGACCTTGGTCAAGAAGGAACCCCGGAGAAAGCTCTCACCCCGGGATCAAGCCGTCGTCGCTCAGCAGGTCCCGGACCTCCTCCAGGGTCGCGTCCTCGGCCGGGAGGATCAGCTCGGACGGCTCCAGGGAGTCGTCCGGGAGCGGCTCGCCCAGTTCGCGGACCTTGGCCAGGAGGGCCTGGAGGGTCTCGCGGAAGGCCGGGCCGTCGTTGTTCTGCACTTCCCTCAGGAGTACGTCGTCCAGCTTGTTCAGCTCGGTGAGGTGGCCGTCGGCCAGCCTCACCTGCCCCTCCCCCATGATCCGTACGATCATGTCGCCCTCCTCAGGCGTGGGCCTACTGCTTGTCGAAGCGCGGAGTGTCCTGCGGCTGGGCCGGGGACTGCGACTGGGACTGGTCCTTGCCGCCCTCGATCGCCTGCTGCGACGACGAACCGCCGGCCAGCTCCGCCTTCATGCGCTGGAGTTCCAGCTCTACATCCGTACCACCCGACAGTCGTTCCAGCTCGGCCTGGATGTCGTCCTTGGCCATGCCTGTCGGGTCGTCCAGGGCTCCGGAGGCGAGCAGTTCGTCGATGGCGCCGGCGCGGGCCTGGAGCTGCTGGGTCTTGTCCTCGGCGCGCTGGATGGCAAGCCCGACATCGCCCATCTCCTCGGAGATGCCGCTGAAGGCCTCGCCGATCCGGGTCTGTGCCTGGGCCGCCGTGTACGTGGCCTTGATGGTCTCCTTCTTCGTACGGAAGGCGTCCACCTTGGCCTGGAGGCGCTGGGCCGCGAGGGTGAGCTTCTCCTCCTCGCCCTGGAGGGTGGTGTGCTGCGTCTCCAGGTCGGTCACCTGCTGCTGGAGCGCGGCCCGGCGCGAGAGCGCCTCGCGGGCCAGGTCCTCACGGCCGAGGGCGAGCGCCTTGCGGCCCTGGTCCTCCAGCTTCGAGGACTGCGACTGCAGCTGGTTGAGCTGGAGCTCCAGACGCTTGCGGGAGGTGGCGACGTCGGCCACACCCCGGCGCACCTTCTGAAGCAGCTCCAGCTGCTTCTGGTACGAGTAATCGAGGGTTTCGCGCGGGTCCTCGGCCCGGTCAAGGGCCTTGTTCGCCTTCGCGCGGAAGATCATCCCCATACGCTTCATGACACCGCTCATGGGCTTCGCGCGCCCCCTTCTGACGGACTCCAGCTCCAGCGACTACAACAGGACCAACAGTACGGGCCCTGCATCCATTACCGCACTGTTCGGGGACTGATGCGCTCATCCCCAAGGACGACTGCCCACGGTCCCGCTCCGGCGTAAGGAGTAGGTGTTCCCCGGGTAACACCCCGGAGTCGACCGTGTGCGGCGTCCCCCTTGTCCCCCTACAGACGACTGGTGTTGCCGGATCGTTCCCCACCGGACTGGGGTCCAACCCCATTCACCCCTTACCCTTGGGTTTTGTGTTCCGTAGCCGTTCCAAGGAAGAGCAGGCAGCGCCCACCGACAAGGTGCCGCTGACCGACTCCAAGCAGCCCCGAGACCCTCAGGCCCCGAAGGGTCGGCCGACGCCCAAGCGCAGTGAGTCGCAGACTCAGCGCCGCAGCGTCGCCAACACTTCGACGACGCGCAAGGACGCCTCCAAGCGCCAGCGCGACGAGCGGCGTGTGCAGATGGACAGGCAGCGCCAGGCGCTGGCCGGCCGCGGCAACGAGCGGGATCTGCCGCTCCGCGACAGAGGCCCGATCCGCAAGTTCGCGCGTGACTACATCGACTCGCGCTTCAACGTCGCCGAGTTCTTCCTGCCGATGGCCGTGGTGATCCTCGTGCTCAGCGTGGTGCAGGTGCCCGCGCTGCAGAACATCGCGCTGCTGCTGTGGCTCGTGATCATCATCCTGATCGTGGTCGACACGATCTTGAACGTGTTCCGGCTGCGCAAGCGGCTCGCCGAGCGCTTCCCGGGCCAGGACACGAAGGGCACGGTCTGGTACTCACTGATGCGCTCCCTCCAGATGCGTCGACTCCGGCTGCCGAAGCCGCAGGTCAAGCGCGGAGAGCGGCCCTGAGCGCGGAATCCTTCTCCGGGGGCGCGGTGGATGCCTGGCTGAGCAGGCTGGGCGGGCTGCGGGATGTCGTACGACAGGAGCTGGTGGCCCGGCAGCTCGACGAGCAGATAGCCGGCCGGTATCCGGTCGGGCAGCGGCTGCGGGTGCTCGACGTCGGGATGGGGCAGGGTACGCAGGCGCTGCGGCTGGCCCGGGCCGGGCATCAGGTGACCGGGCTCGAACAGGAACCGAAGATGATCGCCGCGGCCCGTGCGGCGCTGTCCTGCGAGCCGGAGGGCATCCGGGAGCGGGTGCGGATCATCGAGGGTGACGGCCGGGACACGGGCGTGCACTTCCTGCCGGGCAGCTTCGACGTCGTGCTCTGTCATGGCGTACTCATGTACGTGTCCGAGCCCGATCCGCTGCTCGCGGGTCTTGCCCGGATGCTGGCGCCGGGCGGGCTGCTGTCCCTTCTCGTGCGGAACGCCGACGCGCTGGCGATGCGGTCCGGGCTGTCCTGGGACTGGGCGACCGCGCTGACCGCGTTCGACTCGACCGCGTACCGCAACCGGCTGGGCCTGGATGTGCGGGCGGACCGGCTGGCCACCCTGACGGCGACCCTGGCGGGGATCGGGGCGCCGCTGCAGGCCTGGTACGGCGTGCGGGTCTTCACCGACACGGCTCCGGAAGGGGTCGAGATCCCGGCGGACGTGGAACCGCTGCTGGCCGCCGAGGAGCGGGCCGGGCGGACGGATCCGTACCGGGCGGTGGCCGCGCTGCTGCATCTGTGCGGCGTGCGGGGCTGATCGCGCGCCCACGGCGAAGGGCCCGTTCGGGTCAGCAGTACAAGCCGGATATTCACCCTAAAGAGACACTCGGCGTATGGACTCTCCCCGTACCCGTGCTCGTACCGGTGCCCTTCGGCCCATGGCTCTCCTCGTCTGCTCGCTCGCGCTGGTCGCCGGATGTGCCGGCTCCGGGTCCTCGTCGTCCTCGTCGTCCTCGTCGTCCTCGTCGAAGAAGGACGGCTCGACCACGCAGGCCGCCGAGGCCGCCGTGCCGATGGCCGGCGACGACCTGCAGAGCGACTACCAGAAGGTCATCAAGGAGGTTCTGCCGTCGGTCGTGCAGATCCAGGCCAGCAGTGATCTGGGGTCGGGCGTCGTCTATGACAACCAGGGGCACATCGTCACCAACGCGCACGTGGTCGGGGACGAGAAGACCTTCAAGGTGACCACCGCGAACAGCGAGGACGTGCTCACCGCCAAGCTGGTCTACTCGTATCCCGAGCAGGACCTGGCCGTCGTCAAACTGGACAAGGTGCCGGACGGGCTGAAGGCGGCGACCTTCGCCGACTCCGCCAAGGTCGAGGTGGGGCAGATCGTCCTCGCCATGGGCTCACCGCTGGGACTGTCGTCCAGCGTGACGCAGGGCATCGTGTCGGCGACCGGACGGACCGTCAGCGAGGGCAGCAGCGGCGGGGGTACGGGCGCGACCATCGCCAACATGGTGCAGACCTCGGCCGCGATCAACCCCGGCAACAGCGGGGGCGCGCTGGTCGACCTCGACGGGCAGGTCATCGGGATCCCGACGCTCGCGGCGACCGACCCGAACCTCGGGGGCGGTGCCGCGCCCGGTATCGGGTTCGCGATCCCGTCCTCGATGGTGAAGACGGTCGCCGGCCAGATCGTCAAGGACGGCAAGGTGACCGACTCGGGGCGGGCCGCGCTCGGCATCACCGGCCGTACGGTCGTCGACGACAGCTACCAGGCCGCCGGGGTGGCAGTGGTCGCGGTGAAGAGCGGCGGGGCCGCGGACAAGGCCGGTGTCCGGGCCGGCGACATCATCACGAAGCTCGGTGACACGGGGATCAGCACGATCACCTCGCTGTCGGAGGCGCTGGCGTCCGACGAACCGGGGCAGCGGACGACGGTGACGTACACGCGCAACGGTGCGTCGAAGAAGGTCGACGTGACGCTGGGCGAGCAGTGAGGTGGGGCGGCCGGTATTGCTCCGGCCGCCCCTCGCCGTGTTACGCGTTCTCGGCGTGCAGGCTCATCGGCCCGTAGATCTGTGTGCCGTCCTCGAAGAGGAACACCTGGTCCGCGCCGCCCGCGACGAGTTCCTTCCACACCTCGCCGAGCCAGGACTCCGCGTCCCCCTGCGTGGTCCACTCCTCCGGCGGGACCGCGGGTTCGACCTCGGTCCCGTCGGACTTCTCGAACCGCCACGTCCATGCCGCCATGTACGCCTCCAAGGTCTCAGCGCATGCAGAGCAGAAGCCTATGCGCTCCGCTGGGTTAGCCGTGATCAAGTTACGCAAGATTCGTTGTCTGCGGGCCGGTGGGGGCTGATCGCGCAGTTCCCCGCGCCCCTGGGTGGGTATCGGCCGCGCGTGTCCATCAGTGACCGGAGAAAATCGACCTGTGGAACTGACTCTGCTCGGCACCGGTGCTCCCGCGGGGCTCCCCCGCCTCGACTGTCCTTGTGCGGCCTGTGCCGTGTCGCTCGGGGTGGATGCTCGGGCTGCCACCGCCGTGCTCGTGGACGGGACGCTGTTGCTCGATCTGACGCCGGGCGCGGCCTTCGCGGCGGCGCGGGCCGGGCATTCGCTCGG
>NZ_JAWOAI010000286.1:0-12795 GCF_033194735.1 Streptomyces sp. W16 | reverse complement strand
CTGCGGCCCGCCGCCCGCTGCGGGGCCCGGGCCGGAGCCGGGTCCCGGACCCCTCGCGGCGTGCTCGTGATCTGTCATGCGTCCATGCTGCCCGCCGCGAGGCGCCGATGGCAGTCGGGACGACCCTGGCCGAACCCTGAAATCCGCCCTGAGTCGGACCGGGGGAGTGTTCGACGACGACCCCGACATCGCGAAAGACCGCGAAAGCGCCCCGCAGCGCGCCGATTTCCGAGTCCGAGCACGCCGTTCTCGAAGATCAGGGGAGTCTCGGGGGCCGACCCTGATGCTCCGGGCGGCGGGGCGTGTGAACATCGGTGGCATGCCGGAAGCCGCAGCATTGCCAGTCGAGGACCCGCGGCCGCCGCGCAAGCTCTACCGCAGCAGTGACGGACGCTGGCTCGGTGGAGTGGCGCGGGGGCTCGCCGGGCATCTCGGCCTGCCGGTTATCTGGGTGCGGCTGGTGTTCGTGGGCCTGTTCCTCGCGGACGGACTCGGCGCGCTGCTGTACGCCTCGTTCTGGTTCTTCGTGCCGCTCGGCGTCGGCGGCGTGGTCGCCGGTCAGCGTCCCCCCTCCCTCGTCTCCACCGAGACCTCACCGGACGGCCGCCGCAGACTCGTCGCCCGCAAGCCGGACAAGGGCCAGATCGTCGCCCTGCTCCTCATGGTCGTCGTGGCACTGGTCTTCGTCGGCAATGTGAATCTGGGCGACGGCGCCAAGGCCTATCTCTTCCCGACCGTCCTCGTCGGCGCGGGCGTCGCCCTCGTCTGGCGCCAGGCGGACAACGCCCGCCGCGCCCGCTGGGCCGAGGTCGGCGGCCGTCGCCGTACGCTCAGCCTGCTGCGCGCGGGCGGCGGCGTCCTGCTGGTCACCGCCGGTGCCACCGCGATCTTCGTGCTGCAGGGCTCCGCCGCCCACCTCGGTTCGGTGCTCCAGGCCGCCCTCGCGGTCCTCGTCGGCATCACCCTGCTCGCCGGCCCGTACCTCGTGCGGATGACCCAGGACCTCTCCGAGGAGCGCCTCATGCGCATCCGCGCACAGGAGCGCGCCGAGGTCGCCGCCCATGTCCACGACTCCGTGCTGCACACCCTCACTCTGATCCAGCGCAACGCGGAGAGTCCGAACGAGGTGCGGCGCCTGGCCCGCGCCCAGGAGCGCGATCTGCGCGCCTGGCTCTACAAACCGGAGGGCACCGGCAAGGACGAGGCCGACGAACCCGACACCCTCGCCGAGGCGGTGCGGCGCAGCGCGGCCGAGGTCGAGGACAAGCACGGCGTCCCCATCGAGGTCGTCATCGTCGGGGACTGCCCGCTCGACGAGAGAATCGGTGCCCAGATGCAGGCCGCGCGCGAGGCGATGGTGAACGCGGCCAAGTACGGTGGCGAGGGCGGCGCCGTGCAGGTCTACGCCGAGGTGGAGGGGAAGAAGGTCTTCGTGTCCGTCCGTGACCGCGGACCGGGCTTCGACCTCGACTCGATACCCGCCGACCGCATGGGCGTCAGAGAATCGATCATCGGCCGTATGGAGCGACACGGCGGTACGGCACGGCTGCGCGCGGTGCCGGACGGCGGTACCGAGGTCGAGTTGGAGATGGAGAGGGTGGAGAAGACGTCATGAGCGACGCGACCGAGACGAACGAGCCTCTGGAGCCGACCGGCGGGAGCGCGGGCGGGCGTCATGTGCGCGTGGTCCTCGTCGACGACCACCGCATGTTCCGTACGGGGGTCCAGGCCGAGATCGGCCGGACCGAGGAGACCGGCGTCGAGGTGGTCGGCGAGGCCGCGGACGTCGACCAGGCGGTCACGGTCATCACCGCGACCCGCCCCGAGGTGGTCCTCCTCGACGTCCACCTGCCGGGCGGCGGCGGGGTCGAAGTCCTGCGCCGCTGCGCCCCGTTGATGAGCGCCGCCGAGCAGCCCGTCCGCTTCCTCGCCCTGTCCGTGTCGGACGCGGCGGAGGACGTGATCGGGGTGATCCGCGGCGGTGCGCGCGGCTACGTCACCAAGACGATCACCGGCACCGACCTCGTCAACTCCGTCTTCCGCGTCCAGGAGGGCGACGCGGTCTTCTCGCCCCGCCTGGCCGGCTTCGTCCTGGACGCCTTCGCGTCGACCGACGCCCCGCCGGTCGACGAGGACCTGGACCGCCTCACCCAGCGCGAGCGCGAGGTCCTGCGCCTCATCGCGCGCGGCTACGCCTACAAGGAGATCGCCAAGCAACTGTTCATCTCGGTGAAGACGGTCGAGTCCCATGTCTCGGCGGTGCTGAGGAAGCTCCAGCTGTCGAACCGGCACGAGTTGACCCGGTGGGCCACGGCACGCCGACTGGTGTGACCCACAAGGGAGTTCACACCACCCGCGTGGCCCCCGCGAACGGCATCTGGTCGATCGGCGCCAGCCGCACCGGAGCCGACGGGTTCGGGGCGTGGATCATCTGCCCGTCGCCGACGTAGATGCCGACGTGGCTGATGCCCGAGTAGAAGAACACCAGGTCGCCGGGGCGCAGTTCGGACCGGGAGACCCGCTGGCCGGCGTTGATCTGGGCGTAGGTCGTGCGGGGCAGCGAGACTCCGGCGGAGCTGTAGGCGGCCTGGACCAGGCCCGAGCAGTCGAAGGCGTTGGGACCCGTCGCGCCCCAGACGTAGGGGCTGCCGAGCTTCTGGTAGGCGTAGGAGACGGCCGCCGCCGCACGGGAGTTGGGGGCGTCGGCCGTGGCCGCGGAGGAGCCGGGCGCACGCAGTGCGTCCCGCGCCGTGGCCGCCGACCGTGACGCACGCCCCGAGGTGCCGGCGGTCTGCTCGACCTGGGCCCGCTGCTGCGGAGGCAGCGCGGACAGCAGCCGCCGCGCCTGGTCCAGCTTGCCGTTGATCGTCTTCTTCTGCCTGCCGAGCTCCGCCTGCCGCGACTTCAGCGAGGTCAGCTCGACGTGCGCGGCGCCGCGCAACTGCTCGATCTCCCGCAGCTGTTGCCGTACGAGAGCGACGGCTGCCGTCTGCCGGTGGCCCACCCGGTCGGCGAACTCGGCGCCGTCCAGATACTGTTCGGGGTCGTCCGAGAGCATGAGCTGCACCGCGGGGTCGAGGCCGCCGCCGCGGTACTGGGCCGCGGCGACGTAACCCAGCGAGTCCCGTGCCGAGTTGAGTTTCTCCGTCTTGCGCGCCGCCTCGTCCCGCAGGGTGTTCAGCTGCTTCTCGGCCGCGTCCGCCTTCTCCTTCGCGCCGTCGTACTTCTCGGTGGCGACCTCCGCCTCCTGGTACAGCTTGTCCACCTTGGCCTTGACCTGCGTCGGTGTCAGCTGTGGCTCGGCGTGCGAGGTCCCGTCGAAGCCGGTCGCCGTCGCCGCACCCGCGAGGGCGATCGTGGCGGCGGTGCGGGCCGTATGGCCGCTGAGCGAGCGCTGTCGGGGCTTGCGGTGCGCTGCCACGTGGACTGCACGTCCTTTCGTACGACCGCCGGGGGAGCGGGCGGGTTGCGCGTCCGGCGGCGGCTCACACAGGGGGAGCGGGCCGCCGCCGGACCTTCTCGGCGGTGGTGTCCGACTGCCGCCCCTGGTCCGGGCGGCGGTGGGGAGCCGGTCACCTGGTGGAGGACGCTAAACCTGACTGTGACGGCCCGGTAACGCATGTACGGAAATGACATGAGGTGATCGCCTATTGGCGAAAGGTGACTGTGCTTCCGGTCCGGGGCCACCGCCTTCGAGCGGCGCGCTGACCGATGCGGCGGTTCCGGCGCGGCGGGTGGTGACGCGGTGCTATGGGCCGCATATATGCAAGGCCCGGTGAGCTATAAGGCGGCCCGGTGTCGGCCGGTCCCCGAGCCCCTGATTAGGCTCCGGCCTCATGGACGTACTCATCCATCTCTTCGTCGGCCTGCACATCATCGGCATCGCCGCGCTGCTCGGCGGTTTCCTCACCCAGATGAAGGCGATGGGCCAGGGCACGGCCCGCTTCGTCCCCGGCATGCTGCACGGCGCGCTGACCATGCTGGTCACCGGCGCGATCCTGGTCGGCCTCAACCAGGCCGACGATCAGCACATCAACAACATCAAGATCGGCATCAAGCTCGCGCTGCTGGTCGTGATCCTCGGACTCGTCTACGTGAAGCGGGACGAGGAGACCGTCGACAAGACCCAGTTCGCGCTGGTGGGCGGCCTCACCATGGTCAACATCTTCATCGCGGTCCTGTGGACGTGACCCCGGACGTGGTGGCGAGACAGAACCGGACCGTCCCCGCGGCCACCACCAGCCAGGCCGCCACCGCGATCCACAGCACCACCTCGCCAGGCGTCCGCAGCCACGAGACGTCCACGGCGCTGCCCACGGACAGCGCGGTCGCCGCCGTCATCCCGAGCGGGAACACCGTCGACCAGCGGCGCACGTCGTAGCGCAGTCTGGGCCAGGCGATCTCGGCGGCCAGCAGGACGACGCACCAGGCCACGTCGAGCACCAGCAGCGCCACGGTCACGGCCCGCAGGACACCCCGGTCGTCGGAGTTCCACAGGTACAGGCGGGCGCTGTCGGCGGCGATCAGCTTCGACCCGGCCAGCGCCGAGACGGCCAGCGCGCCGCCGACGATCCAGTGGTCACCGGCCCCGGTGATCACCTGCCGCCATTCGAAACGGGCCAGCGCGAACCCGTAGAGGACGAGCCCGAACCAGAACAGCACCAGCGCCGTGTGCGCCGGCCAGGCCGCCGACTCGGCCGCGGCGATCGTGGCCCCCAGCACGGCCAGCGACTGCGTGGCCACACAGCCGAGGAACACCGTCCCGGGCATACGTCCCTGCCAGTTCCCCAGGACCCGCACGAGCAGCCCCGGCCACTGCACCACGGCCAGCGCGAGCAGTGCCTCGGCCACGGTCTGCCGGCCCGCGAGTGAGAACCGGGTGCCGAGCACGGCGGTCGCGGCGACGGCGGTCAGCGCCCCGGGCGTCCCCGCCTCCGTGAGCCACCTCCGCCAGTCCCACAGCAGCCGTACGGCGAACTCCACGGCCAGCCCCAGCCAGAAGGCGCAGGCCACCGCCAAGGCGATATCGGACAGCACCTCGTACCCGGTGAGACGCAGGCCGACCGACACGATGCCGGTCGCCATCACGACGGCCCCGGCCGCCGGCGGACGCTGCGCCCACCAGACGCGGAAGCGGGAGGTACCGGCACCTGACATGGCTCCGATGCTAGGGAGCCGCCCCGGTGCCGAGGGCGGGCCACGCGCGCGTGGACCTCAAAAACACCTGCACGCGTGCGTGGCCGTCAACAACACCCGCACGCGCGCGTGCGCCCACGCACTCCGCTCAGGCCGGCCGCACCACGCTGTGGATGACCGACATGCCCCCGTAGTGGACCGACTCCTCGCGGACATAGGTGCCGGGCTTCAGGGCGTGGATCACCATGCCGTCGCCGACGTAGACGCCGACGTGGCTGCTGTCGTCGTGGAAGAAGACCAGGTCACCGGGTTGCGCGTCGGCCAGGGAGATCGTCGTGCCGGCGTTCGCCTGGTCGGTGGTCCCGCGCGGGAGGGTGACTCCGGCGGCCTTCCAGGCAGCCTGGGCGAGGCCCGAGCAGTCGTACGAGCCGGGTCCCGCGGCGCCCACGACGTACGGTTTGCCGACCTGGGCGCGGGCGAAGGCGACGGCCTGCCGAGCGAGCGCCGCTGCCGCCTCTTGGCGCTGCTGCCGTGCGGCCGACTGCGACAACAGCGCGCGTGCGGTGGAGAGTTTCTTCTGGACGGTGGCCTTGGCCGTCCTCGGGTCGCTCTGCGTGTCGTCGGGGGCCTGGAGGCTCACGGTCGCCTCCTGGTGCTTCCCCGCAGTCGTGGACCGCTCCGTGAGGTGTGCGGCGACCGCGTCCTTCCGGCGGGCGGTCAGCCGGCTCATCAACTGGGCCTGGTCGTAGTGGTCGTGCGGGGTGGCGGTGAAGGAACTCGGCTTTCTCCGCACGGAGTTGATCTTCTGCGTGCGCTTGGCCGCGTTGTCCCTCTCGGTCGCCGAATCCGCCTGCCGGTAGAGGTCGTCGATCTTCTTCTCGACCTCTCCGAGGCGCGGATCGCCGTCGTCGGCCGCGGGGGTCCATATGCCTGCGATGCGCGAGCCGGTGGAACGCGGCTTGCGGTGCGACGACGCCAAGGCGGCGACTCCTTCCGAGGTCGGTGGGGTCGTGGAGCTTGATCGAACGCTAACCAATTTGTGTGGCTTGTGTGAAGGTCGATGGTCGATATGCCCGATGGGTTCGCGTGACCTCGGTCATGTGCGGGTCTCGCCGTCGCTGATCGTTATCGACCGGTTCTGGACCGTGAATTTTCCCGAGTTCTCGGGGTGGCGGCCGGTTGTCAGTGGGGCGCCCTAAACTCGGAGGGCGATGAGCAGCCTCTTTGACGACAGCTTCCTGGCGGATCTCAAGGCCCCTCGGGCCCACGATGAAGAGCCCCCGCCACCGCCCGAGGACGAGCACGGACCGGAGCCGGTTCCGGACGACCTGTTCGGCGGGAAGTTCGACGTGCCCGCGAGCAGAGACGCCTACTACCGGGACGGCGCCCCGCGCCCGGCGGTGGACCCGGCCGCGCTCCTGGACGGGCTGAACGAGAACCAGCGCGCGGCCGTCGTCCACTCCGGCACCCCGCTGCTCATCGTGGCCGGCGCGGGCTCCGGCAAGACCCGCGTGCTCACCCACCGCATCGCCCACCTCCTCGGCGAGCGCCATGTGCACCCGGGCCAGATCCTCGCGATCACCTTCACCAACAAGGCCGCGGGCGAGATGAAGGAGCGCGTCGAACAGCTCGTCGGCCCGCGCGCCAACGCGATGTGGGTGATGACCTTCCACAGCGCGTGCGTGCGCATCCTGCGCCGCGAGTCGAAGAAGCTCGGCTTCACCTCCTCGTTCTCGATCTACGACGCCGCCGACTCCAAGCGCCTCATGGCTCTGGTCTGCCGCGACCTGGACCTCGACCCGAAGCGCTACCCGCCCAAGTCGTTCAGCGCCCAGATCTCCAACCTGAAGAACGAACTGGTCGACGAGGAGGACTTTGCCGCCCGCGCAGCGGACGGTTTCGAGAAGACCCTCGCGCAGGCCTACGCCATGTACCAGTCGCGGCTGCGCGAGGCCAACGCCCTCGACTTCGACGACCTGATCATGACGACGGTCAACCTGCTGCGCGCCTTCCCGGACGTCGCCGAGCACTACCGCCGCCGCTTCCGGCACGTCATGGTCGACGAGTACCAGGACACCAACCACGCGCAGTACGCGCTGGTGCGCGAGCTGGTCGGTACCGGCGCGCACGACGAGGACGTACCGCCCGGCGAACACGACCTGCCGCCCGCCGAGTTGTGCGTCGTGGGTGACGCCGACCAGTCGATCTACGCCTTCCGGGGTGCGACGATCCGCAACATCCTCCAGTTCGAGGAGGACTACCCGAACGCGACGACGATCCTCCTGGAGCAGAACTACCGCTCCACACAGACGATCCTCTCCGCCGCCAACGCGGTCATCGAGCGCAACGAGTCCCGCCGCCCCAAGAACCTGTGGACCAACGCGGGCGCGGGCGCGCAGATCACCGGTTATGTCGCCGACACCGAGCACGACGAGGCCCAGTTCGTCGCCGAGGAGATAGACCGTCTCACCGACGCGGGCGACGCGAAGGCCGGGGACGTCGCCGTCTTCTACCGGACGAACGCCCAGTCCCGTGTCTTCGAGGAGATCTTCATCCGCGTCGGCCTGCCCTACAAGGTCGTCGGCGGCGTCCGCTTCTACGAGCGCAAGGAGGTCCGGGACGTCCTGGCCTACCTCCGCGTCCTGGCCAACCCGGAGGACACGGTCCCGCTGCGCCGCATCCTCAACGTCCCCAAGCGAGGCATCGGCGAGCGCGCCGAGGCGATGATCGACGCCCTCTCGCAGCGCGAGAAGATCAGCTTCCCGCAGGCGTTGAAGCGCGTCGACGAGGCCTACGGCATGGCCGCGAGGTCGACGAACGCGGTCAAGAAGTTCAACACGCTGATGGAGGACCTCCGTACGATCGTCGAGTCCGGCGCAGGACCGGCGACGGTCCTGGAGGCGATCCTCGAACGCACCGGCTATCTGGCCGAGTTGCAGGCCTCCACCGACCCGCAGGACGAGACCCGCATCGAGAACCTCCAGGAACTCGCCGCCGTGGCCCTGGAGTTCGAACAGGAGAACAGTTCAGGCGAGGGCGAGACCGAGAGCGAGACGCCTGTCGGGCTTGCCGCCTTCCTGGAGCGGGTGGCCCTGGTCGCCGACTCGGACCAGATCCCCGACGAGGACGAGGACGGCTCCGGAGTCATCACCCTGATGACCCTGCACACCGCCAAGGGACTTGAGTTCCCGGTCGTCTTCCTCACCGGCATGGAGGACGGCGTCTTCCCGCACATGCGCGCCCTCGGCCAGGCCAAGGAGCTGGAGGAGGAGCGGCGCCTCGCCTACGTCGGCATCACACGCGCGCGTGAACGCCTGTATCTGACCCGGTCCTCGCTGCGCAGCGCCTGGGGACAGCCGTCGTACAACCCGCCCTCCCGCTTCCTGGAGGAGATCCCGGCGGCACACGTGGAGTGGAAGCGGACCGGCGCCATGGCGGCCCCGCCGTCCACGGGTCCGGCCTCGGGCATCGCGGCCTCGCTGTCCTCGTCCCGCTCGCGTTCGTCGGCGTCGGGTGCGTCGGGCTTCGCCACGCGCAGGGCCTCGGAGAAGCCGGTCGTGTCCCTGGCCGTCGGCGACCGGGTCACCCACGACCAGTTCGGCCTGGGCACGGTCGTCGGCGTGAACGGCACGGGGGCGAACGCGGAGGCGACGGTCGACTTCGGAGAGGCCAAGCCGAAGCGGCTGCTGCTGCGGTACGCGCCGGTGGAGAAGCTGTAGCTCGTAAGGGAGTCGCCCCTACGGGGGGCTGCCCGTAAGGGAGTTGGGGCGGCTTACGTCGGGTCGAGCCCGTGGCTGCGAAGCCACGGGAGCGGGTCGATCGCCGCGCCGCCCGCCGGGCGCACCTCGAAGTGCAGGTGCGGGCCGGTCGAGTTGCCGGAGTTCCCGGAGTACGCGATCGGGTCGCCGGCCTTCACCGTCGTCCCCGAGGGGACGCGGTAGCTGGAGAGGTGGCAGTACCAGGTCTGCGTGCCGTCCTTCTCGGTCAGGATCAGCATGTTGCCGTAGGCGCTGTTCCACTTCGTGCTGACGACGCCGTCGGTCGCGGCCATCACCGTCGTGCCGTACGAGACGGGGAAGTCGATGCCGGTGTGCACGGACATCCAGTTGACGCCTGCCTGGCCGAAGTAGGCGCTGAGGCCCTTCTGCGTCACCGGCAGCACGTACTTGGGGCGCATCCGCTCCTTGCGGGCCGCCTCCGCCGCCGCCTTCTTCTTCTCGGTTTCCTGCTGGGCCTTGAGGTCGATACGTTCCTGCGTACGGCTGGCCCGGTCGGCGAAGTCGTCGGCGCCGGCCGAGAGGCTCTTGATCTGCGCGTCCAGCTTGTTGTTCGCGACGGACGGCTGCACCGAGGTCGCGTCCGAGGCGGATGCCGTCGTGCCGCTGCCGCCGGAAAACGTGCCGACGGACGCGGCGGCGATCCCCGCGACCCCCATCACACACGCGGACGGCACGGCGATGGTCATCAGCGCGGACCGCTTCGGAGGCGTACGGCGCCTGGAACGGCTCCCGTTGCGGCCCGCGGCGCGCGAGGCGGTCGCCGGGGCCGGGGTGAACTCCTCCTGGTCTTCGAGGAGTTCGTGGTGCGGCTCGGATCCGTCCCGGTCCGGCTCGGCCTCGTCGAGGGCGGGCAGCTCACCGGTCGCGGTCAACTCGCCGTCTTCCGGGGCGGGTTCGTCGTACGTGCCCTCGTGCGTCCCGTCGTACGACGGTTGCTCGAAGGCGGTGGTCGCGGCGGCGGGGCTGCCGTCGTCGTTCCACTGCGTGGCGTCGTACGCGCCGGTGTCGAAGGCCTGTGTGCCCCATTCCCAATGCTGGGTCTGGTCGGCGGGGGCGGCGGAATGGGCCGACTGGTCGGGTTGGAGCCAGGCGTTGGCATCCCACTGACCGCTGATGTCGGGGCCTGCGGTCTGCGGCGGGATGGCGGACAGCTGCTGGTAGTCGGCCGACCAGGCGGTGGTCTCGTAGGCGCCCGTGTCGTAGGTGGCGTGGTGCTGGGCCGCGTACGGGTCGTAATT
The DNA here is from genome assembly GCF_033194735.1 of Streptomyces sp. W16. Lineage (NCBI taxonomy): Bacteria > Bacillati > Actinomycetota > Actinomycetes > Kitasatosporales > Streptomycetaceae > Streptomyces > Streptomyces sp. W16. The sequence continues at coordinate 2,642 of NZ_JAWOAI010000286.1, read as the reverse complement.
CAGGGTGTGTTGAGCACCCGTGGACCAGGCCGAGGAGTCGTAGGCGCCGGTGGTGTGCGAGCCGACGTCGTGGCCCTGCATATCGCCGAACAGGGGGTCGGTGGCGAAGCTCGCGGTGGTGTGGCCGCTGTCCGCGCCCGGGTGAAAACCCGTGGCGGAGTGGTCGCCGTACGTGGTGAAGTCACCGTACTGAGCGTCCTGCCCGCCGTACGACGCGTACTGCGCCGAGGTGGCATCGGAAGCCGGAGCCGGGGTGGTCATGATCCCCGACGGGTGACGGTCGTTCACCAACTTCTCTTTCGCCTCGACAACAGGGGCTGGCAGAGCAGTGCGGCGACTGTACCCGGCAGTATGCGAGCCCGACAATCTTCGTCGGGTTTCGCGTCAGCCGGAAACGGGCATTCGGCCGTGTTTCGGGGGACGGCGGGCACGGGTTTGGCCTTGCGTTCGAATAGCGTTCGAGGCTGGAGGCTGTTGGGTCGCTGTCGGAGCCCTGTGTGAGGCGTTCCGGGTGCCGGTGGTCGGGTCGGGGTCAGGCCACCGTCAGACCGCCCGTGCGGGTGGTCGCGGCCGGCGCCTGGGTCCGTGGCGTGTCGAGAGCCTGACGGATGCCCGACGCGATGGCCGGGTGTACCGGCAGCGCAAGATGGCCGATGCCGCTGACCTGCACGTTCTGTGCGATCAGGTCGGGATGGTCGATGCGGGCGGTCTCCAGGGGCTCCATCAGGTGGTCGAGGTCGCTCCAGAAACTGACGAAATGCGTACGGCAGCCGGGGGCGGGCAGGCCCAGCTCCTCGATCACCGCCGAGCCGGGCCGCATCTGGCGGACGATCGGGTGCGCGTTGGCCAGCGGGACCACGGCGGTGCCGGAGTGCGGGGTCCCGAGCGTCACCAGCGTGCGGACCCGCAGGTCACCGCCGAGCCGCTGCACGTAATAGCGCGCGATCAGCCCGCCCAGACTGTGCCCGACGATGTCCACCCGCTCACTGCCCGTGCGCTCGCAGATCTCCTCGATGTGCCGGCCGAGCAGCTCGGCCGCGGTACGGATGTCGCAGGTCAGCGGCGAGTAGTTGAGCGATTCGACCGGCCGGCGGCCATGCTCGGCCAGGGCCCGGCGCAGCAGCACGAACACCGAGCGGTTGTCGATGAACCCGTGCAACAGCACCACCGGGGGTTTCGCCTCGGTCGGCAGCGGTGCCGCGTCCTCCGGGGAGGGGGCCGGAGGAAGCGGCAGCCTGCGTTCCTGGGTCATGCCGGACGGATAGAGGAGAAGGTGGCCCGCGAGGATCGCGATCTCCAGGGCCGTCGCTTTCAGGAGGGTCATGGAGAGCCCCGCCAGCCTGCTGGGCAGAAGGCGCTGACAGAGGGGGAGAAAGGGTTGCACCGCCCTGGTGACCTTCATGGCCGACCTCCTGTCGGCACACGGATCGACAGCTCCGTCCCCCGTGTGCCCTCGTGGGAGGCCACGGCGAGGATCACCGACGGTGCGCGAGGGGTGCGCGCGGCGTGCCCCTCGTGCCTGTGCCGATGCGCCGAACCACCACGGCGCGCGGCCTGCGGCGCGGTGGTGCGGCGACCTCGTTGCGGCTCCCGTTGCGCTTGTTCCCGCTGGAACGCTGCGCGGTGAACGTGTCCCATCGTGTGATTTCCCCCTCGGTATCCACCGCGAAACTGCCGGTTGCGGGATGCTGGAGATAACGTTCGTTCACTCCCCGCACCGGAGCGGATGCCGCGGTACCCGCCGGTAGGGATGAACGCAGTCGCTTCATGGAGGCAGTGATGGGTGTGGCAGCCGGTCCGATCCGCGTGGTGGTGGCCAAGCCGGGCCTCGACGGCCACGACCGCGGGGCCAAGGTGATCGCGCGGGCGCTGCGCGACGCCGGTATGGAGGTCATCTACACCGGCCTCCACCAGACCCCCGAGCAGATCGTCGACACCGCGATCCAGGAGGACGCCGACGCGATCGGCCTCTCCATCCTCTCCGGCGCCCACAACACGCTCTTCGCCGCCGTGATCGACCTGCTGAAGCAGCGCGAGGCGGAGGACATCCTCGTGTTCGGCGGCGGGATCATCCCCGAGGCGGACATCGCCCCACTCAAGGAGAAGGGCGTCGCGGAGATCTTCACCCCCGGGGCGACCACGCAGGCGATCGTCGACTGGGTGCGGGAGAACGTGCGCCAGCCGGCCGGGGCGTAGGGCCTGCGGCGATTGGGGGTTCGCTGCTCGGCGCCGGTCATTTACGGCGCCTCCAGCTCCCGCGCCATCGCCGCCCGCAACCGCAACGTCGTCACCAGCCGCTGAAACGCCTCCGCCCAATAACCCCCCGCTCCCGGCGCCGCGTCCTCCGACTCGTCCGGCACCGCAAGCAACCCGTCGAGCCGACTCGCCTCGGCCGGATCGAGACACCGCTCGGCCAGCCCCATCACCCCACTGAAACTCCATGGATAACTCCCCGCGTCCCGCGCGATGTTGAGCGCGTCCACCACAGCCCGCCCGAGCGGCGCGGCCCACGGCACCGCGCACACCCCGAGCAGCTGAAACGCCTCGGACAGTCCCTGCGCCGCGATGAACCCGGCCACCCACTCGGCCCGTTCGCCCCCGCCCAGCGTGCTCAGCAGCTTGGCGCGCTCGGCCAGCGACAC
>NZ_JAWOAI010000285.1:0-12817 GCF_033194735.1 Streptomyces sp. W16 | reverse complement strand
CGTGATCTGGCCGAAGGCGTCGTGCAGCTGAAGGACATGGAGTCCGGCGATCAGACGGCGGTCGGGGTCAACGAGATCGTGGCGGAACTGGAATCGAAGCTGGGCTGAGGTGGGTTGGGGGCGGGGGTTGTTTCTTCGCCCCCGCCGCCCCTACCCGTCCCATCCTTCTGGGGCTCCGCCCCAGACCCCGCTCCTCAAACGCCGGAGGGGCTGAATTTGACCCCGGCTGGGACTTGATCTTTGACCCTGGCCGGGGCCTGATCCTCTGACCCAGGCCGGGGTTTGATCTTTTAGCCCGTCCGGCGTTTGAGGACGAGGCCGTTCAGGCCGAAGCGGGGGTCTGGGGGCGGCAGCCCCCAGGGACGGGACGGGTAGGGGCGGCGGGGGCGAAATCCTCAGTCCAGCAACCCGTACCGCATCGCACTCGTCACTGCCGCCGTCCGGTCGTCGACGCCCAACTTGCCGAAGACGCGCAGGAGATGGGTCTTCACGGTCGACTCCCCGATGTACAGCCGCCTGCCGATCTCCGCGTTCGTGCACCCCTCCGCCACCAACCGCAACACCGCCGTCTCCCGCTCGGACAGCCGCGGCCGTTCCGGCTTCGTCCGCAACTGGTCCACCAACCGCGCCGCCACCGAAGGCGCCAACACCGTCTCGCCCCGCGCCGCGGCCCGTACCGCGTTCGCCAGTTCGCCCCGGGGCAGGTCCTTCAGCAGGTAGCCCGCCGCCCCCGCCTCCACCGCACGCAGAATGTCCCGGTCCGTCTCGTACGTCGTGAGGACGATCACCCGGCACGGCAGCCCCGCCTCGCTCATCCGCACGATGGAGTCGACACCTCCGCCGCCCGGCATCCGCAGGTCCATCAGCACGATGTCGGGGCGGAGTTCGGCCGCCAGCGCCTCGGCCTGTGGCCCACTGGACGCGTCGGCGATGACGTCGAGGTCCGGTTCGGCGCTGAGCATGGCCCGCAGGCCCTCGCGTACAACGGGGTGGTCGTCGGCCAGAACGATCCGGATCATCGGGAACTCCTTACAGGTGACACCGGCAGCCGTACCGTCACCGTCGTGCCCTCGCCCGGCGCGCTCCGCACCAGTGCTGTCCCGCCCACCTCGGCGGCCCGGGTCCGCAGGCCCGCCAGACCGTAGCCGCCGGACACCGCCCCCGGAGCGAATCCGCACCCGTCGTCCCGTACCGACACGGTGAGTTGATCGTCGGCGTACGCCAGCGTGAGGCTCACCGTCGTTGAACTCCCCGCGTGCTTGCGGGCGTTGGCAAGGGCCTCCTGGCAGGAACGCAGGGCGACCACCTCGGGCGCGGCGGGCAGGGCGCGCACGGAGCCGGTCACCTCCAGGACCGCGTCATGGCGCGCGGCAAGTCGGCGCAGGGCGTCCGGCAGTGAGGCGTCGGCGAGGTCGGCCGGGGTGCCGCCGGCGACCAGGGCGCGGGCCTCGGCGAGGTTCTGCCGGGCGGTCTCGTCCATCAGCGCGAGGTGGCGGCGGGCTTGGGGGAGGTCCTCGTCCAGCTCGGCCTCCACTGCCTGGACCAGCATCAGCAGACTGGTGAAGCCCTGGGCGAGGGTGTCGTGGATCTCCCGGGCCATGCGCTCGCGTTCGGCCAGCGCGCCGTGCGCCGACGACAGCCGGGACACCTCGTGGCGGCTCGCGTCCAGCTCGGCGATCAGCTCGGCGCGCTCCTGGCTCTGTTCGATGACCCGAATGATCCACGTCCCGAGGGCCATCGAGAAGACCAGGGTGACCACGGCGAACACCGAGTTGAAGAACACGTCCTGGGCGCTGGGCCACCACAGCAGCGTCCAGCCGATCACCGGCGCGATGTTGATCACGGTCACCGCGATCAGCGCCCAGCGCAGCCGCAGCACCATGAAGCAGGGCGGGACGAGCGCGAAGCACATCAGCCGGGTCTCGCCGACCAGCACCGCCGAGGGCAGGAACAGCGCCATCTGCGCCACGAGGTAGCCGACGGCCCGCCGCTCGTCGGGCGGATCGCCCTGGAGGACCGGGCGCCCGAGCCGAACGTACAGGGGGACCAGCGGGACGAGCAGCCCGGCCGCCACCACGCGTACCGGCCACCCCGGCTTGTCCGTGCCGAGCACGAACACCAGGGTGGCCAGCCAGATCAGGGCGAAGTACGTGTCCCAGAGCCGGAACGACCGGTCCCAGGTGTACGAGCTCTTCACCGGGGCGGGAACGGTCATCCGTCGCGCCGGTTCTTCCACCGGAAGGTCAGCAGGCACAGCAGCAATCCTCCGACGCACCACGCCCCGAGCACCAGCGCGACCTTCCCGAACTCCCAGCTGCCGGCCTGCTCCAGCACCTGTGCCGACGAGGGCAGGAACACCCCGCGCAGCCCCTGGCACATCCACTTCAGCGGGAACAGGGCTCCGATGTTGAGCATCCAGTCCGGGATGGTGTCGATGGAGATGTACACCCCGGAGATGAACTGCAGGACCAGGAAGGGCAGTACGACCACGGAGGTCGCGCTCTTGCCCGACTTGGGCACCGAGCTGACCGCGATGCCGAGCAGCGCGCACGCCGTCAGGCCGAGTACGAAGATCCACCCGAAGTCCAGCCACCTGGTGGCGGACGAGGGCAGGTCCACGCCGTAGAAACCGGTCCCGACGAGCAGCAGGATCGCCGTCTCCATCAGGCCCGTGACCAGAACCAGCCAGATCTTGCCGAGGAAGTACGAGGCCGGTGGCATCGGCGTGCCGCGCAGCCGGCGCAGCACCTTCTCGTCGCGTTCGATCGCGATCGAGATGCCGAGGGACTGGAAACTCGTCGACATGATGCCGGCGGCCATCATGGCCGGGACGTAGAGCTGCGAGGCGGTGACGCCCGCGCCCCGGACGTCGTCCTTGAAGATCGACGCGAAGAGGAAGAGGAAGACGACCGGGAAGGCGAAGGTGAAGACGACCTGGTCGCGCTGGCGGAAGAACTGTTTGAGTTCCAGCACTCCGCGGCGCAGCCCGAGCCCCCAGGCACTGGGTAGCCGTTCCTCGGAGGCCCGGGTCCGGGTCCGTACGGCGGTGGCGGTCGTGGTCATCGCGCGTCCTCCTGTCCGGTCAGGCGGAGGTAGACGTCCTCCAGGGTGGGGCGGCTCACCAGCAGCCCGGGGATCTCGCCGTCGTAGCGGTGCATGAGCTCCGCTACGACCTTGGTAGGAGTCTCGGTGCGCTCCGCGCGCGGGGTGCCGTCCGGCTCGGTCCACTCGACGGTGGCTCCGGTGCCGTGGCGCTCGCGCAGGGCGGCCGGTTCGCCCTCGGCGACCACACGGCCCTTGGCGACGATGGCGAGGCGGTCGGCGAGGTTCTCCGCCTCCTCCAGGTAGTGCGTGGTGAGGAGGATGGTGGTGCCCTCGTCGGCGAGCTTGCGGATCAGGTCCCAGAACTGGCGCCGGGCCGCCGGGTCGAAACCGGTCGTCGGCTCGTCCAGAAGCAGGAGATCGGGGCCACCTATCACCCCGAGGGCCACGTCGAGACGCCGTCGCTGCCCGCCCGACAGGGCCTTGATCCGGCTGTCCACCTTGGCCTCCAGACCCACCAGGCCGATGACCTCCTCGGGGTCGCGCGGACGCGGGTAGTAGCGGGCGAAGTGCCGTACGGTCTCGCCGACCGTCAACTCCGCGGGTGCCGATTCGTCCTGCCAGACGATGCCGACCCGCGAGCGCCACGCGCGTGTGCCCGTCGCGGGGTCCGACCCGAGTACCGACACCTCGCCCGCGTCCCGGCCCCGGTTGCCCTGGAGGATCTCCACCGTGGTGCTCTTGCCCGCGCCATTGGGCCCGAGCAGGCCGAACACCTCTCCCGTGCGGATCTCCAGGTCGATTCCGTCGACGGCGGTCACGTCCCCGTACTGCTTGCGCAGCCCCCGCACATCCACTGCGAGTTCGTTCGCCTGTGTTGTCATGCCATGAGCATCGTCCGGAATTGAGCGCTCAGGGACGACCGTGCGTACTTCCTTATGTCCACCGAACGGTGGACAGAGGTGCTCGTGCGGCACAATGGCCCTGCCCGAAGAAGGTCCAACTCTCAAGTGACGGATCGGCGTGATGAGCAAGACGACAGTGAAGGACGTCTCCACCGACTCCGAGCCGGAGCACACGGTCCCGGAGCCGCGCACGGTGGGCAGCAGCCGGGCCTTCGCCGTGCTGCTGGTGATCACCGGTGCGGCCGGACTGCTCGCCGCGTGGGTCATCACGATCGACAAGTTCAAGATCCTTGAGGGCAAGCTCGCCGGGAAGACGTTCACCCCGAGCTGCAGCATCAACCCGATCGTGTCCTGCGGCAGCGTCATGGAGAGCAAGCAGGCCGCCGCCTTCGGCTTCCCGAACCCGATGCTCGGCCTGGTCGCCTACGGCATCGTCATCTGCGTCGGCATCAGCCTGCTGACCCGGGTGCAGTTCCCGCGCTGGTACTGGCTGACCTTCAACTTCGGCACCCTCTTCGGAGTGGCCTTCTGCACCTGGCTGCAGTTCCAGTCGCTGTACCGGATCAACGCGCTGTGCCTGTGGTGCTCGCTGGCCTGGGTCGCCACGATCACCATGTTCTGGTACGTCACGTCGTTCAACATCCGCAACGACTTCCTGAAGGCACCGCGCCCGGTGAAGAACTTCCTGGGTGAGTTCACCTGGGTCCTCCCGGTCACCCACGTCGGCATCATCGCCATGCTGATCCTGACCCGCTGGGGCACCCAGCTCTGGGCCTGAATCCGGGCCCGACGGGATTGTCAGTGGCGTGACATAGGGTTTTGGACGTGGAGCCCGACCTTTTCACCGCAGCAGCCGAAGAACGCCAGGAGAGGGACCCGTCCAGCAGTCCCCTGGCGGTACGGATGCGCCCGCGCACCCTCGACGAGGTGGTGGGCCAGCAGCACCTGCTGAAGCCGGGCTCACCCCTGCGCCGACTGGTCGGCGAGGGGGCGGGCGGCCCGGCCGGACCGTCCTCGGTGATCCTCTGGGGACCGCCCGGCACCGGCAAGACGACCCTCGCATACGTCGTCTCCAAAGCCACCAACAAGCGTTTCGTCGAACTCTCCGCGATCACCGCCGGCGTCAAGGAGGTCCGTGCGGTCATCGACGGCGCCCGCCGCGCCACCGGAGGCTTCGGCAAGGAGACCGTCCTCTTCCTCGACGAGATCCACCGCTTCAGCAAGGCCCAACAGGACTCCCTGCTCCCGGCCGTCGAGAACCGCTGGATCACTCTGATCGCGGCGACCACGGAGAACCCGTACTTCTCGGTGATCTCCCCGCTCCTGTCCCGCTCCCTCCTCCTCACCCTCGAACCCCTCACGGACGACGACCTGCGCGCCCTGATCCGTCGCGCCCTGTCCGACGAGCGCGGTCTCAAGGACGCGGTCACCCTTCCCGAGGACAGCGAGAACCACCTGCTGCGCATCGCCGGCGGCGACGCCCGCCGCGCGCTCACCGCCCTGGAGGCCGCCGCCGGGGCCGCCCTCGACAAGGGCGAGCCGGACATCACCCTCCAGACCCTGGAGGAGACGGTCGACCGGGCCGCGGTGAAGTACGACCGCGACGGCGACCAGCACTACGACGTGGCCAGCGCCCTCATCAAGTCCATCCGCGGCTCGGACGTCGACGCGGCCCTGCACTACCTCGCCCGCATGATCGAGGCCGGCGAGGACCCCCGCTTCATCGCCCGCCGCCTGATGATCTCGGCGAGCGAGGACATCGGCCTGGCCGATCCCAACGCCTTGCCGATCGCGGTCGCCGCCGCCCAGGCCGTAGCGATGATCGGCTTCCCGGAGGCCGCGCTCACCCTCAGCCACGCCACCATCGCCCTGGCCCTGGCCCCCAAGTCGAACGCGGCGACCACGGCGATCGGCGCCGCCATGGAGGACGTACGCAAGGGGCACGCGGGCCCGGTGCCGATGCATCTGCGGGACGGGCACTACAAGGGCGCGGCCAAGCTCGGGCATGCCCAGGGCTACGTCTACCCGCACGACCTGCCCGAGGGCATCGCCGAGCAGCAGTACGCCCCGGAGGAGCTGAAGGACCGCGAGTACTACGAGCCCACTCGCCACGGAGCGGAGGCACGGTACGCGGACGCCGTGGAGTGGACCAGAAAACGCCTTGGTCGTAAGCGGTCCTGAGCACCCTGTAGAATCCCCCGAAGTGCTGTGTCCCGTGCAGTCAGAACGGGACGGTCAGCCGGAGCACCGGTTTTCGGACCGGCTCCAGGAGCGTCGCGCACCGTTCGAATGGTGTCGCGGGCAGCCCACCACCATCCGTCCTAGGACGGAACCGGTCGGTGGGCCACTCGCGTGCTGCACGTAGTGCCCAGATCAGGGGAGCGGCTGCCCACCAGGTCCCGCAAGGGTCCCGGCGGGTTTCCCCGGCTGCGGATGCGACCTCCCTCACCACCCTGACAAGCCGACAGACAGAGAGAGACATCGTGGCGAATCAGTCCCGCCCCAAGGTCAAGAAGTCGCGTGCCCTCGGCATCGCGCTGACCCCGAAGGCCGTCAAGTACTTCGAGGCCCGTCCCTACCCGCCGGGTGAGCACGGTCGTGGCCGCAAGCAGAACTCGGACTACAAGGTCCGTCTGCTGGAGAAGCAGCGTCTGCGCGCGCAGTACGACGTGTCCGAGCGCCAGCTCGTCCGCGCCTACGAGCGTGCCTCCAAGGTCCAGGGCAAGACCGGTGAGGCCCTGATCATCGAGCTGGAGCGTCGTCTCGACGCGCTGGTCCTTCGTTCGGGCATCGCCCGCACGATCTACCAGGCCCGCCAGATGGTCGTTCACGGCCACATCGAGGTCAACGGCCAGAAGGTCGACAAGCCGTCCTTCCGCGTCAAGCCGGACGACGTCGTCATGGTCCGCGAGCGCAGCCGCAGCAAGACCCTGTTCGAGGTCTCCCGCGCCGGTGGCTTCGCCCCCGACGGCGAGACCCCGCGCTACCTCCAGGTGAACCTCGGCGCCCTGGCGTTCCGCCTGGACCGCGAGCCGAACCGCAAGGAGATCCCGGTGATCTGCGACGAGCAGCTCGTCGTCGAGTACTACGCCCGCTGATCACCTCACGGACGTAGCACCACCTGCACCACGTCAGCCCGCCGTCTCCCCGCCCTTCCGGGTGGGCGAGGCGGCGGGCTTTCGCATGTCCACGCCCGTCGGCGCAGGCCGTACCGGCCCACGCGGCACCGGTACGGCGTCGAGGGGCCGTCGCTGTCCCAACGCCCGTGCCACGGCGGCCTCCCGGCCGAGCCGCGCACCCTCGCGTACGCGCTCCTCGTACTGCCCGTTGCCCAGTCGCTCGCGGGCCATCGCCTCGCACAGCTCGTGCGGCGCGTTGTAGTACGCCGAGCCGAACAACGGCAGCCCCACCGACGGCCACATCTCGCCCGCCGCGCCCTGCAACAGCGCGGCCTCGGCGGCGTCGCCCTCCGCCGCCGTGACCAGGGCCAGCAGTTCGACCGCCAGCACCGAGCCCAGCAGATCGCGGAAACCGTGCGCGCTGCCCAGACAGTCCGCCAACAGGTCGCGCGCGAGCGGGAGTTCACCGTCGCTCCAGGCGACGTAGGCCAGGACGTACAGCGCGTACGACCGGGTCCACCGCTCGCCGTGGTCCTCGCACACCCGCCGTACGTCCTCGCACAGCCTCACCGCGTCCGCCAGATCGCCCTGGAACGCCCGCGTCATCGCCAGCTCGACCTGGCCCATCAGCACATTGCTGTTGAGCTCACCGATCTGCTGATAGCGGTCGAGCGCGGAGCGCAGCAGGGTCTCCGCGCGCGGCATGTCGTCCGTGACCAACGCCAGGCAGCCGGTGCGGTGTTCGGCGTACGCGACCGCCGTGGGATTCGCGGCCTCGTCCGCCTCCTCGCGGCACTCCTGGAGCGCGGCCAGCGCGGGCACGGTGTCGCCCTGGAGGATCGCGACATAGCCGAGCACCCACAGGGCTTTCAGCCGTGACTGGTCGTTCGCCGTGTTCTCCGCGTCGAGCTGCACGGCCTGCTCCAGCCAGTGCCGGCCCTCCGAGAGCCGTCCGCAGCCCGCCCAGTAGAACCACAGGGAGCCCGCCAGGTACTGGCCCAGATGGGTCTCGTCCGGCTCGGTCAGGCAGTACTCCAGGGCGCCGCGCAGATTCGGCAGCTCCGCCTCGACCCGCGCGGCGACCTCGCCCTGGCGCGGCGAGAACCAGTCCAGCTCGCACCAGGTCGCCAGCCCCAGATACCAGTCGCGGTGCCTGCGCCGCAGCCGGGCCGCGTCCCCGGTTGCCTCCAGCCAGTCGGCGCCGTACGCCCGGATCGTGTCGAGCATCCGGTAGCGCACGCCCGTCGCCGTCAACTCGCGGACCACCACGGACTGCGCGAGCAGCTCGGACAGCACGTCGAGGACACCGTCAGAGGTCAGTCCGTCGCCGCCGCAGACGTACTCGGCGGCCTCCAGGTCGAAGCGTCCGGCGAACACCGAAAGCCGCGCCCACAGCAACCGCTCCTCGGGCGTGCACAGTTCATGGCTCCAGCCGATCGCCGTCCGCAGCGTCTGATGCCGGGGTAACGCGTCCCTGCGCCCGCCGGCCAGCAGCCGGAACCGGTCGTCGAACCGCGCCAGCAACTCCCCGGGCGACAGGGCCCGCAGCCGCCCCGCCGCCAGCTCGACCGCGAGCGGAATCCCGTCCAGCCGCCGGCACAACTCCCGTACGTCAGCGTCCTCGTCCCCGACAACGACCCCCTGCTGCGCGGCCCGCTCGGCGAACAGCTCCGCCGCCTCGCCCTCACTCAACGGCGCCAGCGCCACCACCCGCTCGCCCGCCAGCTCCAAGGGCCGCCGCCCCACCGCGAGCACCCGCAGCCCCGGCACCCGCCCCACCAACTCGGCCACCAGCGGGGCACACACGTCCACCAGATGCTCGAATCCGTCCAGCACCAGAAGGAGTTGACGCCCCGCCAGATGCGCGAGCAGCGCCTCACGCGGCAGCCGCGTGGTGTGATCCGTCAGCCCCAGCGCCTCCACGACCGCGAAGTCCACGAGTTCCGGGTCGCGTACCGGCGCCAGTTCCACCCGCCACACCCCGTCCGGGGGAGCGGACCGGGCCGCCGCGTGGGCCGCGAGCCGGGACTTGCCGACTCCGCCGGGTCCGGTCACCGTGACCAGACGCGAGGTGTCGAGCGCCCGCGCCAGCTCGGTGAGTTCGGCCGAGCGGCCCACGAACCGGTCGGGTTCGAGGGGCAGATTGCCGTCCGCGGTGGCGTCACCGCCATGGGAAGCTCGCATGGAACACGGAGCGTACTGAACCGTATTCAGTCCGTACAATCGCTTCGCCCAACTCCACCGCGCGCGGGGCGGTAATGCGGTACGGAGCGCCACCCCCGGCGCGATAGGCTCGGGGCCAGTTATCTACATATGTTGACGGAGCGACGGTCTCCGGGCCCGATAGGCTCGGGACTATCCACAAGTGTTGATGAGAGCGGGTGTCAGGTGTCCGGTGGAGAGGTGGCCGGGATCCTGGTGGCCGTCTTCTGGGCGATCCTGGTCTCCTTCCTCGCCGTCGCACTGGTGAGGCTGGCCCAGACGCTCAAGGCGACCACCAAGCTGGTCGCGGACGTCACCGACCAGGCCGTCCCGCTCCTGGCGGACGCCTCCGCGGCGGTGCGCTCCGCGCAGACCCAGATCGACCGGGTCGACGCGATCGCCTCCGACGTCCAGGAAGTCACGTCGAACGCCTCCGCACTGTCCACCACCGTCGCCTCCACCTTCGGCGGTCCCCTCGTCAAGGTCGCGGCCTTCGGCTACGGCGTCCGCCGGGCCCTGGGCGGCCGACGCGAGGACGTGCCCGCGCCGTCCGGGGCGTCCCGTCGTACGGTGATCGTGGGCCGTACCGTCCCGGCCGGACGGCGGGGCAAGCGCACCCGGAAGAAGGACTGACCGAGCGATGTTCCGCCGTACGTTCTGGTTCGGCACGGGCGTGGCCGCCGGTGTCTGGGCGACCACCAAGGTCAATCGCAAGCTGAAGCAGCTGACCCCCGAGCACCTCGCCGTCGCCGCGGCCAACAAGGCGCTCGAAGCGGGCCACAAGCTCAAGGACAGCGCGGTGCACTTCGCGCTCGACGTCCGCGCGGGCATGGCCCAGCGCGAGGCCGAACTCGGCGACGCGCTGGGGATCAACGCCCCGGTCGACCCCGAACTCCCGGCGCCCCGGCAGCACATCGCCATCGAGAACCGCAACAACCCGATGTCCGTCGAAAGAAACGACAGGACGACGTACTCGTACAACCGGAATGAGGACCACTGATGGAGTCGGCTGAAATCCGCCGCCGCTGGCTGAGCTTCTACGAGGAGCGCGGCCACACCGTCGTTCCCTCGGCGTCGCTCATCGCGGACGACCCGACTCTGCTCCTGGTCCCCGCCGGCATGGTCCCGTTCAAGCCGTACTTCCTCGGCGAGGTCAAGCCGCCGTGGCCGCGCGCCACCAGCGTGCAGAAGTGCGTGCGCACCCCCGACATCGAAGAGGTCGGCAAGACCACCCGGCACGGCACGTTCTTCCAGATGTGCGGCAACTTCTCCTTCGGCGACTACTTCAAGGAAGGCGCCATCACCTACGCCTGGGAGCTGCTTACCTCGCCCCAGGACAAGGGTGGTTACGGTCTCGACCCCGAGCGGCTGTGGATCACCGTCTACCTCGACGACGACGAGGCCGAGACCATCTGGCGCGAGAAGATCGGCGTCCCGGCCGAGCGCATCCAGCGCCTCGGCAAGAAGGACAACTACTGGTCGATGGGCGTCCCGGGTCCGTGCGGCCCGTGTTCCGAGATCAACTACGACCGCGGCCCCGAGTTCGGGGTCGAGGGCGGCCCGGCCGTCAACGACGAGCGGTACGTCGAGATCTGGAACCTCGTCTTCATGCAGTACGAGCGCGGCGAGGGCATCGGCAAGGAGGACTTCGAGATCCTCGGCGAGCTGCCCAGCAAGAACATCGACACAGGCCTCGGCCTGGAGCGCCTCGCGATGATCCTGCAGGGCGTGCAGAACATGTACGAGATCGACACCTCCATGGCCGTCATCAAGAAGGCCACCGAGCTGACCGGCGTCGAGTACGGCGAATCGCACGACTCCGACGTCTCCCTGCGCGTGGTCACCGACCACATGCGCACGTCCGTGATGCTCATCGGCGACGGTGTGACCCCCGGCAACGAGGGCCGCGGTTACGTCCTGCGCCGGATCATGCGCCGTGCCATCCGCAACATGCGGCTGCTCGGTGCCACGGGCCTGGTCGTCAAGGACCTCATCGACACCGTCATCGCGATGATGGGCCAGCAGTACCCCGAGCTCGTCACCGACCGCCAGCGCATCGAGACCGTGGCCCTCGCCGAGGAGGCCGCCTTCGTCAAGACGCTGAAGGCCGGCACGAACATCCTCGACAACGCCATCACCGACACCAAGCAGTCCGGCGGCAAGGTCCTCGCCGGAGACAAGGCGTTCCTGCTCCACGACACCTGGGGCTTCCCGATCGACCTCACCCTCGAAATGGCCGCCGAACAGGGCCTTTCCGTGGACGAGGACGGCTTCCGGCGCCTGATGAAGCAGCAGCGCGACCAGGCCAAGGCCGACGCGCAGGCCAAGAAGACCGGCCACGCCGGTGTCGGTGCCTACCGCGAGATCGCCGACAAGGCCGGCGAGACCGACTTCATCGGCTACTCGGACACCGAGGGCGAGTCCACCATCGTCGGCATCCTCGTCGACGGCGTCTCCTCCCCGGCCGCGACCGAGGGCGACGAGGTCGAGATCGTCCTCGACCGCACCCCCTTCTACGCCGAGGGCGGCGGCCAGATCGGCGACACCGGCCGCATCAAGGTCGAGTCCGGTGCCGTCATCGAGATCCGCGACTGCCAGAAGCCGGTGCCCGGCGTCTACGTCCACAAGGGCGTCGTCCAGTACGGCGAAGTCACCGTCGGCGCCAAGGCCGAGGCCGCGATCGACATCCGCCGCCGCACCGCCATCGCCCGCGCCCACTCGGCCACCCACCTCACCCACCAGGCGCTGCGTGACGCGCTCGGTCCGACGGCCGCGCAGGCCGGTTCCGAGAACCAGCCGGGCCGCTTCCGCTTCGACTTCGGTTCACCGTCCGCGGTTCCCACGGCCGTGATGACCGACGTCGAGCAGAAGATCAACGAGGTGCTCGCCCGCGACCTGGACGTGCACGCCGAGATCCTCAGTCTCGACGAGGCCAAGAAGCAGGGCGCCATCGCCGAGTTCGGCGAGAAGTACGGCGAGCGGGTCCGCGTCGTGACCATCGGCGACTTCTCCAAGGAACTGTGCGGCGGTACGCACGTCCACAACACCTCCCAGCTCGGCCTGGTCAAGCTGCTCGGCGAGTCGTCGATCGGCTCCGGAGTACGCCGTATCGAAGCGCTCGTCGGTGTCGACGCCTACAACTTCCTCGCCCGTGAGCACACGGTCGTCGCCCAGCTCCAGGAGCTGATCAAGGGCCGCCCGGAGGAGCTTCCGGAGAAGGTCTCCGCCATGCTCGGCAAGCTGAAGGACGCCGAGAAGGAGATCGAGAAGTTCCGCGCCGAGAAGGTGCTGCAGGCCGCCGGCGGTCTCGTCGAGTCCGCCAAGGACGTGCACGGGATCGCCGTCGTCACCGGCCAGGTCCCGGACGGCACCACCCCTGACGACCTGCGCAAGCTGGTCCTCGACGTGCGCGGCCGTATCCAGGGCGGACGCGCCGCCGTGGTCGCCCTCTTCACGGTCAACAACGGCAAGCCGCTGACGGTCATCGCCACCAACGAGGCCGCCCGCGAGCGCGGCCTCAAGGCCGGCGACCTGGTGCGCGCCGCCGCC
>NZ_JAWOAI010000284.1:0-12819 GCF_033194735.1 Streptomyces sp. W16 | reverse complement strand
CTGCGGGCCGGCAGCCTCGACCTCGCCCTGCTGGCGTCGGCGCCGCCGTTCCGGCCGCCGGACACCGAATCGCCACCGCTGGTGCTGCGCACTCTCGTCGAGCGCTCGCTGTACCTCGCGGTGCCCGCCGCCCATCCGCTGGCCCGCGCCGAGTTCGTCGACGTGGCCGACCTGCGCGGGCAGCGCTGGATCGCCGGTTCCTCCTCCGGCGAGGACCGGCTCATGGGTGTGTGGCCTGGGCTCGACGAGCGGCCCGAGATCGCCCACACCGCCCGCGACTGGCTGGCCAAGCTCCAACTGGTCGCAGCCGGCTGCGGGTTGACGACCGTGTCCGCCTCCCTAGCCCCCGCCGTCCCGCCGGGCGTACGCGTCCTGCCGGTACGCGGCGGACCCCAGGAGCAGCGGCGGCTACTGCTGGCGCGGCTTCCGGGGGCACCCACCGAGGCGGTCACCCGGGTGGCGTCCGCCCTCCGTCTCGCCGCGCTCGACGCCGGGGACGCGCCCTCCGGAGAAGGCGGCACAGCAGCGATGTGATGCAGGTCACATTAACTCGTTCGAGCTTCGGCGTAATGCAAAGGGCACCTGCGAGGTCGTACAGGCACACGGTAATCCGGCCGACCTCAGACCCGCAGCGGAGACCGACCATGGACATCACCCTCGAACAGCCCACCCGAGCCCGGCTGATCACGGCGGACGACACCGAGCTTCCCGTGTCCGCCACGCTCCGCTACCTCGCCTCCGACCCCCTGGCCGTGCACCTCGACTTCCCGCCCGAGGTGTCCCTCGACGGCGACGGCGTCACCTGGACCTTCGCCCGGGCGCTGCTGGAGGAGGGGCTGCGGCGGCCGGCCGGCAGCGGGGACGTGCACCTGTGGCCGTGCGGCCTGGCCCGTACGGTCCTGGAGTTCCACTCGCCGTACGGACTCGCCATGCTCCACTTCCACACCCCGGCGCTGCGCCGCTTCCTGCTGCGGACGTACGACGTGGTGGCCACCGGGCAGGAGGACATGGACGCGGTCGTCGACCAGGGGCTGAGCGCTCTGTTCGGGAGCGTCTGAGGGCAACTCGGCGTCAGGACGACGGCTTTGACTTTTGTTCACCTCCACCTAACCGCGCAGGTATGGACCTTGGCGATCACCCCGTGCACCCTTGCGCGCGGTGTGCCGCTCGGGCACGCCTGTGACGAGGGCGGAGCGCATGACACCGATCAGCCGAAGAGGCTTCGTGGGGCTCGGTGCCACCGTGGCGGCGGGCATGGCCATGGGCACCGGTGCGCGGCCTGCGGTCGCGGCGCAGCAGGCGGCGACAGGCACGATCTCGGACGTGAAACACGTGGTGATCCTCATGCAGGAGAACCGCAGTTTCGACCACTACTTCGGGCGCCTCAAGGGCGTCCGCGGCTTCGACGACCGCAGCGGCGTCACGCTCAGCGGCGGCTACCCGGTCTTCAACCAGCCCAACGGCGGCGGCCGTCAGTACCCGTGGAAGCTGAGCGCCACCCCCGCCGCGGGCGGTCAGGACGGCGAGACCCTCGCCCAGTGCAACGGCGACCTGCCGCACTCCTGGTCCTCACAGCACTCCGCGTGGAACAAGGGCCGCCTCGACAACTGGGTCTCCGGCGTCGGCAACGTCCGCTCGCTCGGCTACCTCGACCGGGCCGACATCCCGTTCCACTATGCGCTCGCCGACAACTACACGATCTGCGACGCCTACTTCTGCTCCACCCTCAGCGCGACCGGCCCCAACCGCACCTACTTGTGGAGCGGCAAGGTCGACTCCTCCAGCTACGACGGCGGTGACGAGTCCGGCCTGACCTGGCAGACCTACGCCGAGTCCCTGCAGAACGCCGGAGTGACCTGGAAGGTCTACCAGAACGCGGCGGACAACTACGGCGACAACGCCTGCGCCTACTTCAAGACCTTCACCAACTCCAAGGCGGGCAGCCCCCTTTACGACCGAGGCATGTCCTCCGTCCCTTCCGCCACCGGCTCGACCCCCGACGACATCGCCGCCGCCATCAAGGCCGACGTCCTCGCGGGCACCCTCCCGCAGGTCTCCTGGGTGGTCCCCAACCAGGCCTTCTCCGAGCACCCTTACGCTCCGCCCGGCGACGGCGCCCACTTCATCGGCCTCGTCTACCAGGCCCTCGCCGCCGACCCGGACGTCTTCGACTCGACCGTCCTGTTCCTCAACTACGACGAGAACGACGGCTACTTCGACCACGTCCCGCCACCCGTCCCACCCGCCGGCACCGACGGCGAGTTCCTCAACGGTGTCCCGTACGGCTTCGGCTTCCGCGTCCCGATGATCGTCATCTCGCCCTGGACCCGCGGCGGTTGGGTCTCCTCCGAGGTCTTCGAGCACACCTCGGTGCTGCGCTTCCTGGAGACCTGGACCACGGCCCTCGGCAAGCCGGCCGCCTGCCCCAACATCAGTACCTGGCGCCGCAAGGTCAGCGGCGACCTGACCGGCGTCTTCGACTTCGCCAACCCGGTCCACGGCTCGGTATCGCTGCCTGCGACCAGCGTCATCGGTATCTCCACCTGCGGCCCGCTGCCCAACCCGGCGCCGACGAACAACGCCCTGCCCGCGCAGGAGACGGGCACCCGGCCGGCCCGCGCGCTGCCCTACCAGCCGAACGGGTACCTGGACCACCTGGAGTTCGGGTCGAGCGGCAAGATCCTCGCCTGGTTCGCCATGGCCAACCAGGGCGGCGCCGCCAAGAGCGCCGCCCATCTCTCCATCCACCCCAACGCCTACCGCGACACCACGCCCTGGCAGTACACGATCGACCCGGGCGGCACCGCCTCCGACTTCTTCAACATCGGGGCGGGCTACGGCAGCGGCAAGTACGACCTCTCCATGGTCGGCCCCAACCGTTTCCTGCGCCGCTTCCAGGGCGACGCCACGAAGGCGGGCAAGTCCGTCGAGGTGAGCACCCGTTATGCCGTCGAGTCGGGCACCGGCAAGCTCGCGATCTACTTCAAGATGACCAACTCGGGCTCCGCGTCGGTGAAGTTCACCGTCACCTCCAACCACTACCGCGATGACGGGCCGTGGAGCTACACGGTCGCCGCCGGCGCGTCGACGGAGGATTTCTTCAACGCCGTGGCGTACCAGGGCGGTTGGTACGACTTCACGGTCACCGTCGACTCCGACGCGACCTGGTCGCGCCGGTTCACCGGGCATTTGGAGTCGGGCATGGCGAGCATCAGCGGCTGAGGCAGGCGTACAACTCCGGTGTCAGCGGCTGATGTCGGTGTACAGGTCCGGGCGCGGGGCGAGTCGGACGGTCACCCGACCGCCGCTCTCCAACGCCCGGACCCCGGCCTCGGCGACCACGGAGGACGCGTAGCCGTCCCAGGCGCTCGGGCCGGTGACCTGGCCCTGCCGGGTGGCGTCGACCCAGGACTGCACCTCGCGGTCGTAGGCCTCCGCGAACCGCACGAGATAGTCCAGCGGTACGTCCTCGTGCGCGCTGCCCCGGGTGGTGACGACCATGGTGTGGTCCTCGCCGATCCGGGCGCCGCCCGCCTCGCACACGGCCTCGCAGCGCACCTGGTAGCCGAAGCCGCTGTTGACGAAGACCTCGACGTCGACCAGGGCGCCGCCCTCGGTCTCGAAGAGCACGAGCTGCGGGTCGATCAGACCCTCCGGGGCGTTCGCCGACGAGCGCGGGCTGAGCACCGTCACCGCCGTGAGTTCCTGCCCGAGCAGCCAGCGGGCCGCGTCGATCTCGTGCGAGACCGAGCTGTCGATGAGCATCGCCGAGGTGAAGTAGGGCGGCGACGACACATTGCGGTGGGTGCAGTGCAGCATCAATGGGCGCCCCAACTGTCCGCTGTCCAGCAGGGACTTGAGGCGCTGGTACTCCGCGTCGTAGCGCCGCATGAAGCCGACCTGCGCCAGCCGCCGTCCGAGTCGCGCCTCCGCCTCCACCACCCGGAGCGCCCCTGTGGAGTCGGGCACCATGGGCTTCTCGCACAGCACCGGCAGCCCGCGCGCGAAGGCCGCGAGCAGCGCCTCCTCGTGCGCGGGACCCGGCGAGGCGATGAGCACCGCCTCGACCCCCGGGGCGTCCAGCGCGGCCACGGAGTCCTCGTGCACCGTGACCGCGTCCAGACCGGCCGCCGCCTCCTTGGCACGTTCGGTGTCCGGGTCGGCCACCGCGGCGACCCTGGCGCCGCTCACCACCTGGTCGAGCCGTCGTATGTGGTCGGCTCCCATGTGTCCCGCACCCAGCACGGCCACGCCCAGCAGGTCACCCACGTGTGCTCTCCCTCTACGTCGACGATCACGCCGTAGCGTACGCCGCAGAGGGAGGCGTTTTCAGGGGCGGAGGGACGGGTTCAGTAGCGCAGCACGCCCGCGATGCCGTCCGTGTCGGTGAGGGTGCCGTCGGGGACGAAGCGGACGTCGGCGCCGGTCTCCAGGCACTGTTCGACGATCTCGTCCACGATGTCCTCGCGGGCGTCGAGGTCGCCGCTGTCGGCCGGGACCAGGTGGTCGCCGTGGTCGTCGCGGACCGTGACGCGGTAGTTCTCCTCGACGGCCAGCAGCCGGACCCGGCCCTCGCGGGCGTTCTGCCAGACCTCGTCGACGCCGGCCGCGAACTCCTTGCGCCCGCGCGCCGATTCGAGCTCCCGGGTCACCGTGACGGTGTTCTTGCGGGCCTCCGCGTCGACCAGTGGCCGTACGGCCTGCCACACCGCGTCGGGCGTGCCGTGTGCGAGACCGCCGTGTGGGATGTGGACCGCGTCCTTGGTGGCACTGCCCACCTCGTCCAGCGCGGACAGGGCGGCCTGCTCGCCGGTGATGTAGAGCGGGCGCCGGTGCTCGCGCAGGATCCGGCCCATAGCGGTGTCGGCCTCGCGCAGGAAGTGCCGGGTGTCCTCGTCGCGGAAGGTGCTCGGGATGTCGCCGATGCGCTCCTGGCGCTCGGCGTCGAAGTTGTCCCGGTGGTCGCGGGTGAGCGGGAAGCCGCCGGTGTGGGCTTCGGCGACCCGGTCGACACCGCCGTTCCACAGCGTGACGCGGTCGGCGGAGACCGAGAGTACCCAGAACGGCCGCTCGGAGGCCTGCGCGGAGACGAGATTGCGGGTGAGGAAGGTGTCGGAGAGCACCACACGTTCGGGCACCGACCTGGCGAGGGACCACACTTGGTGCTCGCCCGGCGCGGCGAAGATCACCAGACCGTCCTCGGCGTGCGCCAGGTCGACCTCGGCGAGGGCCTGGTCGAGCTGACGGGAGACGTCGATGCGCCGCTCCCGGGGGATCGCGGGATCTGCCTCCAGCTGCTTCTTGGCCTCGGCCAGCACATTGCGCAGCCGGACCGGATCCTGGGTGTTGTCGGGCTCGCGACGATGCGTCGGGGTGAGCACGGAGACCGCGGGGTAGGGGCGCGGGCGCCGCAGTTCGGTCAGGGTGGCGGGACTCAGTGCGTGCTCCATAACAGCACGATAGGGCCGATCGGCCGATGGGGCATATGGGGGAAGCCCGCCAGGCAATTGGGGCAATTAGTTGCTAACGTCCCTCGGGTGACGCAAGCCGCCACTGCCGACACCCGGACCACGGCCGCCAAGCTGAGCCTGCCGACGCTGACCACCATGGTGGTCGGCTCCATGGTCGGGGCCGGGGTTTTCTCGCTCCCGCGCCGATTCGCGCAGGAGACGGGCGTGGCCGGCGCCCTGATCGCCTGGGCCGTCGCCGGTACCGGGATGCTGATGCTGGCCTTCGTCTTCCAGACCCTCGCGGTCCGCAGACCCGACCTCGACGCCGGTGTCTACGCCTACGCGAAGGCCGGTTTCGGCGAATACCTCGGCTTCTTCGCCGCGTTCGGCTACTGGGCCAGTGCCTGCGTCGGGAACGTGACGTACTGGGTGCTGATCATGTCGACGATCGGCACCATCGCACCCTCGCTCGGTGAGGGCGACACCGTCCTCGCGATGGTCCTCTCCTCGGCCGGACTGTGGCTCTTCTTCCTGCTGATCAGCCGCGGTGTGAAGGAGGCGGCGGCCATCAACCGGATCGTCACCGTCGCCAAGGTCGTACCGATCCTCGTCTTCGTCGTCCTCGCGCTCTTCTACCTCAAACCCCATGTCTTCGCCGAGAACTTCGGCGGCGCCGACTACGCGGGCTCCCTGTTCCAGCAGGTCAAGGGCACCATGCTGGCCACGGTCTTCGTATTCCTGGGTGTCGAGGGCGCGAGCGTCTACTCCCGGCACGCCAGGCGCCGCGAGGACGTCGGCCGCGCCACCGTCCTCGGCTTCCTCAGTGTCTTCGCCGTCTTCGCGTCGGTCACGATCGTGTCGTACGGCCTGATGCCGATGGGCGAGATCGCCGAACTGCGGCAGCCCTCCATGGCGGGCGTGCTGGAGCACGCGGTGGGCACCTGGGGGAAGGTCTTCGTGAGTGTCGGGCTGATCGTCTCCGTGCTGGGCGCCTATCTCGCCTGGACGCTGATGGCCGCCGAGGTGCTGTTCGTCGCCGCCAAGGACGACGACATGCCGCGCTTCCTGAGGAAGTCCACGGCGGCGGACGTGCCCGTGCCCGCACTGGTGATGACCACCCTGCTGAGCCAAGTCTTCCTGGTCGTCACCTACTTCTCCGACGACGCTTTCAACTTCGCGCTGGACCTGACCAGTTCACTGACACTGATCCCGTTCCTGCTGGCCGCAGGCTTCGCCGTACGGATCGCGGTCGCCGAAACCCGGGGCGGGCGGGGCGAGTTGGTGGTCGCCGTGCTCGCCACCGTCTACACCGCGTTCCTCATCTACGCGGCCGGCTTCAAGTACCTCCTCGTCTCGCTCATCATCTACGCGCCCGCCACCTTCCTGTTCGTCAAGGCCCGCAGGGAACAGGGACGTTCGCCCTTCTCGGGCCGCGAACCGGTGATCCTCGCCGTCTCGGTCGCGGGCGCCGTCGTCGGGATCGTCGCCCTGACGCTGGGCTGGATCAGCCTCTGACCTCGCCCTCGACCTCCGGAAAGGTGCGTGCACCGTGACCACTCAAGACACCGTGGACCGACATGAGTACGGCGTCCACTCCGAGGTCGGCAGACTGCGCAAGGTGCTGGTCTGCGCACCCGGACTGGCCCACCGCAGGCTCACCCCGACCAACTCCGACGACCTGCTCTTCGACGACGTGATGTGGGTCGAGAACGCCCAGCGCGACCACGCCGACTTCGTCAACAGACTCCGCGAACGCGGCGTCGACGTCGTCGAGTTGCACGAACTGCTCGCCCAGACCATGACGATCCCCGCCGCCAAGGACTGGCTCCTGGACCGGAAGATCGTCGCGAACGAGGTCGGTCTCGGCCTCATCGACGCGACCCGCGCCTACCTGGAGAGCCTCGAACCGGCCGAACTCGCCAAGTACTTGATCGGCGGCCTCGCCACCACCGACCTCCCCGACGACTACCGCAGCGACTACGTCGCCCTCGCCCGCGAGTCCACCGGCGTCCGCGAATACCTGATGCCACCCCTGCCGAACACCCTCTACACCCGCGACACGACCTGCTGGCTCTACGGCGGCCTCACCCTCAACCCGCTCTACTGGCCCGCCCGGCACGACGAGACCCTGCTGATGAAGGCGATCTACACCTTCCACCCGGACTTCGCGGGCTCCCTCGTCTGGTGGGGCGACCCCGAACTCGACTGGGGCCAGGCCACGTTCGAGGGCGGCGACATCATGCCCGTCGGCAACGGCGTGGTCCTCATGGGCATGAGCGAACGCACCTCGCGCCAGGCCATCACCCAGGTCGCCAAGGCACTCTTCGACCTGGGTGCCGCCGAGCACGTCGTCGTCGCCGGTATGCCGAAGCTGCGCTCCGCGATGCACCTCGACACCGTCTTCACCTTCGCCGACCGCGACCTGGTGACCCTGTACCCGGCCATCATGGACGCCGTCCACACCTTCTCCCTGCGCCCCGGCACCAAGGGACCAGGCATCGACATCGTCGACGAGGGCTCGACCCCGTTCACCGATGTCGTCGCCAAGGCGCTCGGCCTGCCCGCACTCCGGGTCGTGGAGACAGGTGGCGACGTCTACGCCTCCGAGCGCCAACAGTGGGACAGCGGCAACAACGCGGTCGCGCTGGAACCAGGCGTGGTCTTCACCTACGACCGCAACACCCAGACCAACACCCTGCTGCGCAAGGCCGGCGTCGAGGTCATCACCATCGTCGGCGCCGAACTGGGGCGCGGCCGGGGTGGCGGCCACTGCATGACCTGCCCGATCGTGCGGGACCCGGTGGAGTTCTGAAGTGCCGGGCGAACCGGGGATGTTGGTGAACTCTTTGCCCGTGGCCGGTTCTTGACGAGGACCGCCCGGTGGGACGCCGGTCGGCGGATCTCGGGGACGCAAAGCACGGCCGAAAGCGGCGGGGTGGCACGGCCGTTCAGGTTACGGACGTGTTGACCGACCTCGCTGCCGTGACCCACGCTCGACATGTAGGTGCTAGATACAACTGGTTCGGCCGTGGGGGCTCCGCACTTGGAAACGCCCAGGTGATCAGGGCTTGTCCGGCCGACCGGACGCAGGAGGTAACGCATGTGCGGCATTACCGGCTGGGTCTCCTTCGACCGTGAACTGCGCACCGAGGCCGCGACATTGGATGCAATGACCGAGACGATGGCCTGCCGCGGCCCGGACGACCGCGGTATCTGGGCGCAGGGCCCCGCCGCCCTCGGACACCGTCGGCTCGCGATCATCGACCTGCCCCTCGGGCACCAGCCCATGACCGCCGACACGGCGGACGGCACGGTCGCCCTCGTCTACTCGGGAGAGACCTACAACTTCACCGAGCTGCGCCGCCAACTCGCCGACCGGGGCCACCGGTTCGCCACCGACTCCGACACCGAGGTCGTACTGCGCGGCTATCTCGAATGGGGCGACGCCGTCGCCGAACGCCTCAACGGCATGTACGCCTTCGCGATCTGGGACGGCCGCCGCGACCGGCTCGTCATGATCCGGGACCGCATGGGCATCAAGCCCTTCTACTGCCACCCGACCGTCGACGGCGTCCTCTTCGGCTCCGAACCCAAGGCGATCCTCGCCAACCCGCTGGCCCGCGCCAGGGTCACCCTGGACGGCCTGCGGGAACTCTTCACCATGATCAAGACACCTCAACACGCCATCTGGGACGGCATGTTCGAGGTCGAGCCCGGCACCGTCGTCACCGTCGACCGCGCGGGCCTGCGCCGCCGCGCCTCCTGGCAGTTGGAGACCCGCCCGCACACCGACGACCGCGACACCACCGTCGCCACCGTCCGCAGCCTCCTCGACGACATCGTGCGCCGCCAGCTCGTCGCCGACGTGCCCCGCTGCACCCTGCTCTCCGGCGGCCTCGACTCCTCCGCCATGACCGCCATCGCCGCCCGCCAACTCGGCGAGCACGGCGAGAAGGTGCGCAGTTTCGCCGTCGACTTCGTCGGTCAGAGCGAGAACTTCGTCGCCGACCAACTCCGCGGCACCCCCGACACGCCGTACGTCCACGACGTGGCCCGCGCCTCGGGCACCGACCACCAGGACATCGTGCTCGACGCACAGGCCCTCGCCGACCTCGACGTGCGGGCGAAGACGATCCGGGCCCGCGATCTCCCCATGGGCTTCGGCGACATGGACTCCTCGCTCTATCTGTTGTTCCGCGCCATCCGCGACCAGTCCACCGTCGCCCTGTCCGGCGAGTCCGCCGACGAGGTCTTCGGCGGCTACCAGCAGTTCTTCGACGAGGAGGCCCGGCGCGCCGCCACCTTCCCCTGGCTGGTGCGCTTCGGCCGGGACTTCGGGGACGACTCCGACGTACTGCGCACCGACCTGACCGAGGCACTCGACACGGAGTCGTACATCGCCGACGGCTACCGCACCGCCGTCTCCGGCATCCAACGCCTCGACGGCGAGAGCGACTTCGAGTACCGGATGCGGCGCATCTGCCACCTCCACCTCACCCGCTTCGTCCGCGTCCTGCTCGACCGCAAGGACCGCGCGAGCATGGCCGTCGGCCTGGAGGTGCGTGTCCCGTTCTGTGACCACCGGCTCGTCGAGTACGTCTACAACACGCCCTGGTCCCTCAAGTCCTACGACGGCCGGGAGAAGACCCTGCTCAGGGAGGCCACCGCGGACGTCCTCCCGAAGTCCGTGTACGACCGGGTCAAGAGCCCCTACCCGTCCACCCAGGACCCCAAGTACGCCGTCGCCCTCCAGGACCACGCCAAGGACCTGCTCGCCCGCCCCTCCCACCCGGTCTTCGACCTGGTGGACCGCGAGCGGCTGCGGCGGATCGCCCACCGGGACGCGCCCATCAGCACCCAGGCGGGCCGGCGCGGTCTGGAACGCGCCCTCGACCTGGCGCTCTGGCTGGACCTCTACACGCCCGAGATCTCACTCGCCTGAGGTGTCCGGCGCGCAGGAACTCCCGCTGGGCGGCAGCGAGCCGTACAGCAGGAAGTCGTTGACCTTGGTGTGCACACACTTTGAAGACGCGTAACCGGTGTGGCCCTCACCCTTGTTGTCGAGCACCACAGCCGAGGAACCGAGCCGCTGTGCCGTCTCCACGGTCCAGCGGTACGGCGTCGCCGGGTCGCCCCGGGTGCCGACGAGGAGCATCTTCGACGTGTCCACGTTCTTGACGTCGTCGCGGATGTAGTCGGTGCCCTTGGGGCGGCCGTAGCACATCAGCACCTCGGTGAGCCGGTAGCGGCCGAAGACCGGTGACGCGGCCTGGTACTCGGCGCGCAGCCCGGCCAGGTCCTTGGTGATCCGCTCGGCGGTGGGGCGGTCGGGGTCGTCGGCGCAGTTGATGGCCATCAGCGCGGCCGGCAGGTTGTCGAGCGGGACGTTCTGCGCGTCGACGAGGCCGCCGCCCGATTCCTTACCGCCGCTGCGCAGTCCGGGCAGCCCGGACCCGCCGGACGAGAACGCCATCACGGCGCGCGTGTCACCGTCCTCCACCAGCGAGGCGATGGCACGCTCCAGCGTCGGCCACAACTGCTTGCTGTACAGCGCCTGACTGATGGCGCCCACCAGGTCCTGACCGGAGAAGGTGTCGCCGAAGTCCGTCTGCACCGGATCCTGGTCGAGCGAGTCGACGAGTCCTACGACCCGGTCCGGCGCCGACCGCGCGTCCGTGCCGAACGGACAGGCGATGTCCTGCACACACCAGTTGAGGAAGTCCTCCAGCGCGGTCTGCTGCCCTTCGGCGCCCGCCATGCCCTGCTCGGACAGCGGCTCGGTGAGGGTGTCGACGCCGTCGAGCACCAACCGGCCGACCTTCTTGGGGAATTGGGCCGCGTACACCGCGCCGAGCCGCGTTCCGTAGGAGAAGCCCAGGTAGTTGAGCTTCTTGTCGCCGAGGGCCTGGCGCATCACGTCCAGGTCCCGGGAGGCGTTGACGGTGCCTATGTGGGGCAGGACCGGGCCGGAGTACTTGGCGCAGGTGGCCGCCGCCTTCCGCAGCTGCTTGAGGACGACCTTCGGATCGCTGCTGTCGATGTCCGCCGGGTCCTCGTCCGTCGCGGCCGATCCCTGGTCGGTGCCGGCGCCACAACTCACCGGCGAGGACTGGCCGACACCGCGCGGATCGAAGGTGACGACGTCGTAGCCGTTCGTCAGATCCATGAACTCCTTGCCGTCCGAGGCGAGTTCACTGACGCCCGCACCGCCGGGCCCACCGAAGTTCAGCAGCACCGAACCCCTCGACTTCCCGGTTGCCCTGTAACGGGCCAGCGCGAGATCGAGCGTCGCCGCGCCGGGCTTCGCGTAGTCGAGCGGAACGGTGACCTTCCCGCACTGCAGATCCTTGGGCGCGTCCGGGTCCTTGCACGCGGCCCACTTCACCTTCTGCCGGTAGAACCGGGACAGGTCGGGCCGCGGCCCGACGTCGGCCGTGGCGAGCGTGGGCAGCCCCGCGCCGAGCAGTGCCAGCGTGAGGACCCCGGTGAACGCGCAGCGCCGGAACGCGGGCCGCGATGACAGCCTGGCCAGCATCAATGCCTCCAAGGACGCGCTGTGACCGGCGCCCTCGATCACGATAAGCGGCGCTCACGGGGCCCGCCTCCCGACGGGCGGAAGGATGATCGGTGCCGTATTCTGCGCCCGTTCAATAGGCATAAGGGGTTTTCCGACTAATGCTTTTCCGATTGACCGGGGGTGTTGGGAGGTGTTGTTACGAGTAGTTCGATAACCGTGACGCTCGATGGAGTGAAAGGCCGATAACCCATAACTCTGATTGGTGCGCCCACGTTTTATTCGGTGCGGGTGACTGCCCGCGACCATGTCTGGAAGGCAGGGAGCCTATGAAACGGGTTACCCGAAACGGGATGATCGCCGTCGCCGCCGCGTCCGGTGCGATGGCCGCCGCACTGCCGGCGTTCGCCGACTCCGCCGCGGACGGCTCGGCGGCCGGTTCGCCGGGGGTGATCTCCGGCAACACGATTCAGCTCCCGGTGCACGTGCCGGCCAACGTGTGCGGGAACACCGTGAACGTGGTGGGGCTGCTCAATCCCGCCGCGGGCAACAGTTGCGCCAATGCGGGCGGCGGCACGAAGAGCCCCGGCCGGCCACGCGGAGGAGCCTCGGCCCAAGGCCGCGAAAAGGATTCCCCCGGTGTGCTGTCCGGAAACGGAGTGCAGCTCCCGATCCATCTCCCGGTGAATGTCACCGGCAATTCCGTGAATGTCGTGGGCGTCGGTAATCCCGTCGTGGGCAACCGGTCCGTGAACACCTCCGGTGACCACCCCCATCACCCGGCGCGGCCGACCCCCGAGCCGCCGGCACCGACCCCGGCGCCACCGAAGCCGCACCCGCGACCGGGGCCCGCCT
>NZ_JAWOAI010000283.1:0-12824 GCF_033194735.1 Streptomyces sp. W16 | reverse complement strand
CGAGCTCCCCCGCACGGCTGATGGCGCACGCGTGCCGGTAGGCGTCCTCGAACCGGCCCCGGCCGAGTGCGGCGAGTGCCCGCGCGTGCGAGGCGCAGGACAGGTAGGAACCCACCCCGCGCGGTGTCGCCCACAGGGTCATCTCGTCGGTGAACGCCCGGGTGGCGGCCTCGTCGCCGCGGGCGGCGGCGACCAGCGCCCGCTGGTAGAGGAACTCCGTCGACAGGAGCTGATAGCTGTGCGCCTCGCCCAGATCCCGGCCCTGCGCGGCCTGTGCCTCCAGTTCGTCCCACTCGCCTGCCGCGAAATGGTCCCGGCCCAGGTACACCAGCCCCTGGATCTCCACGGTGAGCGAGCTGTTGTCCCGCCCGTCGCGCAGCACCCGCCGCAGCGCCGTGCGGCAGGCCGGGAGCCGGTCCACGTACAGCGACGTCATGGCGATCCGGATGACCCGGACCGGGTCGGCCTCCCGGTCCAGCGAGGCGATCGCCTCGTCGAGCTTCCCGAGCGCGGCCGGCCCCGTCCGAGCCGGGTCGGCCATGGTGCCGACGGTCAGGGCCAGTTGGTCCGGGATCTCCGGTTTCAGCAGGTTGAGGGCCCGGTGCAGCGGCTTCCACAGCTCCGCGCGCTGACTGCTCTGGCACAGCCAGGCCAGGGTGTACAGCGCGTCGATCATGGTCGGGTCGGTGGCGTCGTACGGCTGGTGCTGCATGTCGATCGCGCCGACGAGCAGCCGGTGCGCGGTGTCCAGGTCGCCTTCACCGCTGAGGAGGATGTGGTGTGCCGCCGCGACGGCGGCGACCAGCGGGCCGGCCCGTCCGCCGTCGGCCAGCCGGGCCTCCTCCAGCAGCCGGGGCACATCACGCAGGTCACCGGTCAGGTCCGCGCCTAGATAGGCAGCCTCGGCGATCCGGCGACTGCGCTCGTAGCCGCGCGGGCTCAGCTCGGCGGCGCGCAGCAGCGCGGCGATGGCGCCACCCGCGTCACCCCGCCGTACGGTGTCGCGCGCCACCTCCTCCAGCAGACTCGCGACATCCTCGGTGGGCTCGACGGTGGCATGGGCGAGATGCCAGGCGCGTCGCTCGGGGTGGTCGGCGCTGAACTCCGCCAAGGCGCGGTGTACTTCGCGGCGCTGTTCGCTGGTGGAGAGTTCCACTATGGCGGAGCGGGTCAGGGGATGGCGGAACGCCAGCCGTCCGGTGACCGCGTCCACGTAGACGAGTCCCGCGCGTTCCGCGTCCGCCAGGTCGTCCATGTCGGCCCGCCCGGAGGCGGCCGAGGTGAGGGCGTGCAGATCACCGGTGCCGTCCAGGACCCCGTACAGCAGGAGCAGTCGGGTCGCGGCGGGCAGTGTCTCGACCCGGGACGCGAACACGGCCTGGAGCCGGCGGCTCAGCGGCAGCAGGTCGGGCACATCGGCCCCGGAGCGCTGGGCGCAGCTGAGCGCGACGGGCAGTTCGAGCAGGGCCAGCGGGTTGCCCTGTGCCTCCGCGAGCAGACGCTCCCGCACACGCGGCGCCAGGGACGGGGAACGGGCCTGGATCAACGCCGCCGCGGCCGTCGTGTCGAGCGGCTGAACATGGTGATGGGGCACGCCGCCGCGTTCGAAGAACGTGCCTTCCCCCGACCGGTAGGCGCCGAGGAAGCCGACCCGGCTGCCACCAAGACGGCGGGCGACGAAGCCCAGCACCACGGCGCTGGCGCGGTCCAGCCACGGAAGATCGTCGACGATCACCAGCAACGGGCGCTCAGCGGCAGCCTGGACGAGCAGCGTCAGCGCCGCGTTCGAGACCAGCAGCTGATCGGACGGTGCGCCCCGGTCCAGGCCCAGCGCCACGTTCAGGGCGGTGCGGTACGGGTCGGGCAGCCGGTCGAGCCCGGCCAGCAGCGGCTGAAGGACCTGGTGGAGACCCGCGAAACTGATCGTGCTCTCGAACTCCACACCTGCGGCGCGCACGACCCGCGCGCCCGTGCCGCGCGCCTGTCCGGCCGCCGCGTCCAGCAGCACCGTCTTGCCGACACCGGCGTCCCCGGACAGCAGCAGCGCCCCACCGGACACCATGGCCTCGTCGACGAACCCCCGGACCAGTCCGAGATCGTGATCGCGTCCGACCAGAGGCTCGGCCGGGCCCGCCGGCGAAGACCCGTCCCCGTCCATCCCCTGCTCCCTTCCGACCTCGGAACTTTACGCCCGGCCGCCGCCGTCACCGCATGAACATGCCGCCGTTGACGTCGAGTGTGGCACCCGTGATGTACCCGGAGTCGTCCCCCGCCAGGTGACCCACCAGCGCGGCCACCTCCTCGGGCCGTCCGAATCGGCCCACCGGGATGCGGTCGGCGGCCCGCCGCAGCGCCTCGGCGGGCAGCTCGTCCATGACGGGCGTCCGTACGGCCGCGGGAGCGACGGCGTTGACGGTGACGCCGTGGGGAGCGAGTTCCTGGGCGAAGATCTTGGTCAGCACCAGCACACCCGCCTTCGCCGCGGCGTAGTGCGGCCCGGCGACCAGTCCGCCCTGCTGTCCGGCCAGCGACGCGAGGTTGACGACCCGGCCCCAGCCGCGCTCCCGCATCGGCGGTGCGCACAGGCGGGTGAGGACGAGGACGCTGCGCAGGTTGGTGGCCATGAGGGCGTCCCACTCGTCGAGTTCGACGTCCCACACCGAGCCGGGCGCCGTTCGCGCCGCGTTGTTGACCAGCACATCGGGGCTGTGCCACGCCGAGGACACCGCGCGCACCGCGTCCTGTGTCTCCTGTGGGTCGCCGACGTCGGCGCGCACCGCCATCGCGGAGTTCCCGT
The DNA here is from genome assembly GCF_033194735.1 of Streptomyces sp. W16. NCBI lineage: Bacteria > Bacillati > Actinomycetota > Actinomycetes > Kitasatosporales > Streptomycetaceae > Streptomyces > Streptomyces sp. W16. The sequence continues at coordinate 10,027 of NZ_JAWOAI010000283.1, read as the reverse complement.
CGGGGTCCAGCTCCTTGGCCGGGGCCCGCGCGCCGGTGTCGTCCTGGTCCAGCAGCGCCACCCGCAGGCCGCGTCGGTGCAGCTCGCCGGCGATCGCGGCGCCGATGCCACGGGCGGCACCGGTGACCAGAGCCACCCTGTGTTCCGCTGTCGGTCGGATCGGGTCTGTCGAGGGTCGGGGTGCGGCCACCGGTCCGGTCTCCTTGAATGCTGGGGTCGGACGACGTCGGTACGGTATTCAGACGACGTCGGTGTGGGGGAGGGACCGGCCGAGCAGGACACGGCCGTAGAGCTCCCGGCTGGTCTCGACGCTCAGTGCGGCGTGGCGGGAGGCCGTCCCGATGTCGCGCCAGGCGCGCTGGAGCGGTGAGTCGTCGGAGAAGCTGCTCGCCCCGGCCGTGTCGAGCAGGAGGCTGACGGCTTCGCGGGCGCAGCGCATCGCGTGGCTGCCGTCCATCCGCAGCCGTGCCCTGGTCTCCAGGTCGGGGCGCCGTCCGTCGCGCGCGGCCTCGTCGATCTCGTCGGACGCGCGCCGCAGGTGCAGCGTGGCCGTGTCGATCAGGGTGGCGGCCTGGGCGACGTTCAGCTGGTGCGGGGCGGCTTCCGCCGTCAGGGCGTGCAGCGGCGAGACGGACCGCTTTCCTCCCGTGAGGTCCCGCACGACGCGTTCGAGTGCGCCGCGGGCGATGCCGACGCCGGTGCCGACCAGTGGGAGGTTGATGGACATGGGGAAGATGACGCGGGCCTCGCCCGGATGCCGCCGGGTGCCGATCCCGTCGGCGATCTCGGCGAACGACACGAACTGCTCGTCCGGGACGAAGAGTTGGCTCGCTATCGCGGTGCGGCTTCCCGTGCCCCGCATGCCGGCCATGTGCCAGGTGTCTGCCACCGTGAGCGCGGACGCGGGGACCAGGGCGAGCCCGCGTTCCGGCCCGCCGCGGTCCTCGCGGACGATGCCCAGCAGTACCCAGGCCGCGTGGTCGATGCCGGAGATCCACGGCCACCGCCCGTCGAGTTCGAGGCCGCCGGGTACGGCTGTGACCGAACCGGAGGGATTGGCGGCGCCGCAGAGCACGGCGTCGGGATCGGACTTCCAGATCGCGGTGCGGACCTCGTCGGGCAGTTGCGAGGCGAACAGCGCGGCCCCGTACACGATGCCGACGAGCCAGGAACTCGACGCGCAGCCGGCGGCCAGCTCGGTGCACACGTCGACGGCGGTGCGCACACCGGCGCCATGGCCGCCGTAGCGGCGCGGTGTCCCCAGGGTGAAGAGCCCGGCATCGCGGAGCGCCTCAGCACTCGGCCCGGCCAGCGTGCGCTGTCGCTCGGTCCGTTCGGCGTGGGCTGCGACGACCGGCGCCAAGTCCCGTCCAACCAGGACGAGTTGTGCCTCGGTGGCACCCTGCCGTAAGAGGTCCCGGCTGTTCCGGTGTGTCATCGGGGGTTCCCTCTCTGGGGTCTGGCCTACCACGGGCGGTGCTGTTCCGGGCGGGGTCGTGCCGTCGTGCAACGGCCTCAGCTTACCTGGAGATGATCCCTCCGGATATGGTGACACCGGGGGCCGAGCCGACCGCGGGCCCTGCCCCGCTCGCCGAACTGGCAACTGTCCAGGGCGAGTTGGTACGGCGGAACGCAAGGGAGTACATGTGAAGATCGTCGTGGTGGGCGGCGGCGTCGCCGGCCTTGTCGCCGCTCTGAGTCTGCACGCCGCGGGAACGACACCGGTGGTGTGCGAGTCCGCGCGCGAACTCCAGGCACTCGGCGTCGGCATCAACCTGCTTCCTCACGCGGTGCGTGAACTCACCGAACTCGGCCTCGGTGACGCGCTGGACGACATCGCGCTGCCGCCGGAACAACTGGTCTACTGCGATCGCCGAGGGCGCCGGATCTGGGAGGAGCCACTCGGTCTGGCGGCCGGCTACCGCTGGCCCCAGTACTCCGTCCACCGGGGCAAGTTGCAGATGATGCTGCTGGACGCGGTCCGCACCCGTATCGGGCCGGACGCGATCCGTACCGGCATGGCCTTCGAACGCTTCGAGCACCAAGTGCTGGGCGTGGCGGCCCACTTCACGGACCGGCACACCGGAGGGTCGGTGGTGATCGAGGCCGATGTCCTCGTCGGCGCCGACGGCATCGACTCCCGGCTGCGCGCCCAACTGCATCCCGGTGAGGGCGCCCCGAGCGGGAACGGGGTGCGCATGTGGCGGGGGATGAGCCAGTATCCGCACATACTCGGCGGGCGGACGATCGTGGTCGCCGGAGGACGGCCCGGGGACAAGTTCGTCGCCTACCCCGTCGAGGACCCGGCCGCCGAGGGCGGGCCCACGCTGATGAACTGGGTGCTGGAGATCCGCGGCCCGCAGCCCGGCGAGGAGACGGGCGGCTTCCACCGCCCGGTTGCCGTGGACGAGGCACTGGCCGGGGTGGCGGAGTGGAGCCTGCCGTGGATCGACCTGCCCCGACTGATCCGCGACTCCACCGGCATCCACGAGTACCCGATGGTGGACCGCGACCCGCTGCCGCGCTGGAGCTTCGGCCGGGTGACGCTGGTCGGAGACGCCGCCCATCCCATGTATCCCATGGGCATGAACGGCGGCTCCCAGTCCGTCGTCGACGCCCGGGTCCTGGCCTGGGCCCTCGCCCACCACGACGATCCGGTGGAGGCGTTGGCGCGGTACGAAGACCTGCGCCGCGAACCCCTGAACCAACTGGTGCTGGCCAACCGTGAGTTGGGCCCGGAGAAGATCATCGTCCTGGCCGAGGAGACCGGCGGCCCGGTTCCCGCGGAGCACGCGACGGCCGTCTCCCAGGGCTACAAACAACTCGCCGGGTGCACGACCGCCGCGCTCAACTCCAGGGATTCCTGGTCGGTTTCACCGGTGATCCGCTGAAGGCGTGGGGTGGCTAGTGCGCCTCCTCGTGTCGGCGTCCCCGTGGAGCCGCCCCGCCCGACGCGGTGGTCCCACGGGCGGCAGCGGCGCGGGCCGGGCCGTCGGGGAGGGTGAAGGCGAAGACGGAGGTCGCCGCGGCGAGGGCGGCCAGAGTGAGATAGGCGTGCTGGTAGGCGGTGGTGGGCGGATCCGCCGCGGCTGCCGTGGGCGTGCTCAGCACCAGGGCCGTGGTCACCGCCGCCGGAGCGAAGGCGCCCCCGGTCTGCCGTACGACGGTGTTGAGCGTCGACGCCTGGGCCAGGTCCTTGCGGGAGACGGTCGCCAGCGAGGCCACCGTGGTCGGCATGAAGACGCCGCCCATGCCGACGCCGAGCAGGAACATGTAGGTGCGGAACGTCCACAGGCCGGTGTCCTGGTCGCAGGTGGCGAAGAGCAGCAGGACCGCGCTCACCATGGCCAGGCCGCAGCCGATGATGATCCGGGGGCCGACCCTGGAGTACAGGACCCCGGCGATCTGGACGGTCAGCAGCACACCGAAGGCCTCGGGGAAGGTGCTGGTGCCGGACTCCAGTGCCGAACGGCCCTGCCCCTGCTGGAGAAAGAGCGGGCCGAGATACATGGCGCCCAGGATCGGCACCAGGCCCACCAGATTGATCAGGTTGGTGTCCCGGAAGAGCCGGTCCGCGAAGAGCCGGAGCCTCAACAGCGGTTCGGCGGTGCGCAGTTCGAAGAGGACGGCGGCGGTGAGCAGGACCGCGCCGAGCGCGAGGGCGGTGACGACGGCGGGGGAGGACCAGCCGCGGTTGGGGCCCTCGCAGACCCCGAACATCACGGAACCCAGAGCCGCCGCGCTCAGCAGCAGCCCGGTGAGGTCGAAACGCCCGGGCCGATGGCCGCGGTGCTCGGCCAGGAAGACCGCCCCGAACACCACAGCGGGCACGCCGAGCGGCAGGTTGACGTAGAACACCCAACGCCAGGACAGGTGGTCCACCAGCAGCCCGCCGAGCACCGGCGCGACGGCCGGGGCCATCTGCTGCGGCACGATCATGTACCGCGAGATCCGCACCTGCTCCCACGAGTTGAAGGTGCTGTACAGCAGCGAGGACGCGGCGGGGAAGAGCAGTCCGGCGGAGAGACCCTGCACCGCGCGGAAGGCGACGAGTTGAGCGAGGTCGGCCGCCGCGCCGCACAGCAGCGACGAGCCGAGGAAGGCGCCGAGAGCGGTGAGCAGCACGCGCTTGGCGCCGAACCGCTCCACCAGCCAGGCCGAGGCGGGGATGGCCATGGCCAGACAGACCGGGTAGACCACGACCACACCGTCCAGGGCGGCCGTGGTCAGCCGGAACGTGCGGGCTATGGAGGGGAGCGCCACGGTCGTGATCGCTCCGTCGACGATCGCGATGAACGTCACGCAGACACACATGACGGGCACGACCAGACGCTGGCCCGGGCGCGGACGGAGGCGTATTCGGGAGACAAGAGGGATGCGGGAGACGGGGGAGACGGAATGGCGTCGGAACGGCAGCACATGCTGAGCATACTCACTATGTGGGTGCTCATAGGTCGCGGCCGAGGAACGTAGAATCGATCCTCACCGCGAAAACGGGGAACGGGGAACGTCATGGCAGTGCACGGCAGCAGCGACATCCTGGTCGACGAGCTCTACGAGACGACCCACCGGCTACGGCAGTTCGTGGAGATCCGGCTGCGCGCCAACGGTGCCTCGGTCGCCCGGCTGCGTGCCCTGCGGATGCTCGCCCATGCCGAACAGCCGCTGCGCATGCGGGACTTGAGCGAGATGACCGGCGTCGCGGCACGGACCACGACCAGCATCGTCGACAGCCTGGAGCGCGACGGGCTGGTGGAGCGGGTACGCCATCCGCACGACCGGCGCGCGTTCCTGCTGCGCCTCACCGACAAGGGCCGGGAGTGTCATCGCGAGGCCGAGGAGGTCGACGGTCTCGCGCTCGCGGAGGCGACGGCCGAACTGGACGCGGAGGACCGCGCACAGCTGCGTGCCCTGCTCGCGCGCATCCGGAAGGCGACGTCCTGAAGCTGGCCCGGCCGGCTCAGTCGGTGGTCCAGTCGCGCAGTTGGCGCGCGATCCTGGCCAGGCCGAGTTCCCCGGAGGCCGCGTCGCGCACGAGCGCCACGGCCGCCTTGGGCGGGTAGTCGAGGCGGCGTTCGTTGAGGTTCAGGTAGGCCTCGGTGGCGTGCCAGGCGAAAGCCTCGTTGGAGTGTTCCAGACACGGCAGCTTCGCCAGGGTCTGCAGGAGCGCCGCCGCCTTGAGGGGGAGGGAGCCGTAGATGTCGCGCTCCGTCGCGCGGGCGTCGACGCGCGCGGCGGCGGCGTAGAGCGGGCCGTAGGCGTCGACCTGGGGATCACGGTCGAGCAGTTCGGCGGCGTGCAGCAGGAATGTGACGTCCAGCGTGTGCGGTGGTTCGGGCTGGGTCACGCGGCGTGCCCCTGCTCCTGGCGTTCGAGTTCACGCAGCGCGTCCGCCTCGGCGGCCCGCTGCTCCGCGCTGGAATCGGCAGTGCCCGGTTCGGCCGCGAACGCCTCGCCACTGCGTGCCATGGACTCCTTGAAGCCCGCGAGGAACCGCTCCTCGACGGCCGTCGCCCGTGCGTAGGCGGCCGAGAGGATGTACTCCTGCAGGCTGACGCCGGCCTGCGCCGGTATTTCCTACACGGGTGTATGGCCCTCCAGGTAGGCGCGCACCGGCGCGGGCAGCCCACCGTCGATGGCCTCGGCGAAGGGCGCCCAGCGGAGCTGCCCGGCGGTGAGCTGGTCCTCCCCGGACGGATCCTCGCTCAACAGATGACACACCACGGCAGGCGATCCGTCGGCTCCGACCGCCGACTCCGACTCCAGGAGGCTCGACCCGTCCACGAGATAGCCCGTGAGTTCATAGACCACGCGAGCGGCGGTGGCCTGTGCCGTCTCGGCCTCCTCGGGGACACCGGACGGCAGACCCCAACCGCCCTGCACGTTCACCAGCAGCAACCGTCCGTCGTTCACGACGACCGCGTCCACCAGTTCCTCGGGGGCCTGCTCCAACGCCATCTCCGCACCGTCCCTTCGCGCAAGGAGCGACCGTCCGTCCGGCCACGTCCGACCCCGTCTCCTACCCGGGACGCATCGGTTCACGCGGTACGCCCGCATCCGGCAGGCCGCATCTGCTGCGCCCGTCGTCGACGACCCGCGCACCGGAGGTGCCCCACTAACCGACAGGGCTGTTGCGCATCGCCGCCAGGCGGGCCATCTGCTCGCCCATGCCGCGTGTTCCGGTGAGCGGTGTGCGGGCGTGCGGCCAGACTGCGTGGACCAGATCGACGTGCCGGGCGCCGCCGAGGGCTACGACGGGGTCGAGGCACACGATGCCACGCAGCGTCGCCTGTTCCAGGAGAACTGGGGCCGTAATGGCGCCTGTTGCACCGTGCGGAGTGTCGTACGGCTCGACGACGTCGTCGAGGTCGAGCAGGCCGTACCGCGCGGAGAGGATCAACAGCCGGTCGGGGCACAGGGCTTCGGCCGCCTTGCGGCACGCGCGATGGCAGGAGCCGACGTACATGTCCGCGGCCCGCGCGGGGTGGTCCAGTTTGCGGCTGCCGCACGGGATGACGACGGGTTCGACCGGTTTCCTCCCCGCTGCGAGGCGGTGTCTACCAACCTCCCAGCGGGCGGTGGGCGGTTGGGGGGCAGCCCACGCCCAGCGGTCTCCTTACTCGCCGGCGTCCTGACGGCAGGCCGTGAGGAAGTCGATGAGTGCGGCGTTCACCTCGTCCGGGCGTTCCTGCTGGGTCCAGTGTCCGCAGTCGGTCAGTTCGACGGGCTTGCGCACCAGGTTGGGCATGAGGTCGGGCAGGCGCGCGATGAGTTCGGGGGTGCCGGGGAACGCGGGGACGAGGTCGCGGTCGCCGTAGACGTACAGGGCGGGCGGGGTGACGACGGCGTTGTGCCAGGGCGCGGTCAGCTCCCAGTTGCGGTCGAGGTTGCGGTACCAGTTCAGCGGGCCGGTGAAGCCCGCGGAGAAGCTCTCGGTGAGCGCGTCGAGAGCCTCCTCGGTGAGCCAGTCCGGCAGCACCTCGGGATCCTCCATGGACGCGAGCCAGCCCTGCTCGGAGGGGACCAGCGGTTGCATGATCTCGCCGGAGGGCGAGGCGGCGGCGGAGGCGGAGTAGAGGAACTTGCGGAGCGTGGTCCGCGGGTCCCTGGCGAACTCGGCGTCGGCGACACCGGGACGGTCGAAGTAGTTCCAGTAGAACCGGCCCCCGAACCTCGCCTGCGTCACGGCCAGCGGCGGACGCAGCCCCCGGAACGGCGGCGGCACGCTCAGACCGGCCACCCCGAGAACCTTGTCAGGCCGCAGCAGCGCGGTGTGCCAGGCGACCGCCGCACCCCAGTCGTGCCCGACGACGTACGCCTGCCGCTCGCCCGACTCCTGGATGAGACCGACGACATCGCCGACCAGATGGAAGAGGGTGTACGCGTCGACGGCCTCGGGGTGGTCGCTGCGGCCGTAGCCCCGCTGGTTGGGGGCGACCACCCGGAAGCCCGCGTCGGCCAGTGGGCCGATCTGGCGGTGCCAGGAGTGCCATGACTCCGGGAAGCCGTGCAGGAGCACCACCAGCGGGCCTTCGCCCTGCTCGGCGATCTCCAGCCGTACGCCGTTCACGTCGACCATGCGCTGCGCAACCATGGGCGCGAGCCTACGTGCCGTCAACATCGCCGGGCGGCACGGGTCCTGGACCGAAGGAAGATCTCGGCCGCTCAGCCGTCGTGCTCGGCGCCGTTCTCGTCCTGCTCCTGGTAGGAGTAGCGCTGCTCTTTCCAGGGGTCGGCGATGTTGTGGTAGCCGCGTTCCTCCCAGAAACCGCGGCGGTCCTCGGTGAGGTACTCCACGGCGCGCAGCCACTTGGGGCTCTTGTAGCCGTACAGGTGCGGCACGACCAGGCGCAGCGGGAAGCCGTGCTCGGCGGTGAGGGGCTCGCCGTTGTGGTGGGTGGCCAGCAGGGTCTGCGAGGCCGTGAAGTCGGCCAGGCGGAGGTTGGCGGAATAGCCGTACTCCGCCCAGGCCATGACGTGTGTGACCTCCGGCGCGGGCGGGACCAGGGCCAGGAGGGCGGTGGCGGGGATGCCGTACCACTCGTGGTCGGTGGAGGTCGGGCCGGACGCGCAGTGCAGGTCGGCGACGACCGTGACATGCGGCAGGGGCGCCAGTTCGTCGAAGGTCCAGCTGTGCTCGGTGCCGTCGGCGGTGGCGCCGTGGACCCGCAGGTTCCAGCGGTCGGGGCGGAAGCGGGGGACGGGCCCGTAGTGCGAGACCGGCCAACCGTGCACATGGCGCTGGCCGGGCGGGATGGGGCGGGACGCGTCGGCGGCGGCCTCGACCGTGCCTTGTCCGTCGCTTGCCACGCGGGACGTCCCTTCTTCGCTGGTCGCCGGGTTACGGCTGCCTTCCCCGAGCAGCGTAGGCGCTCACCCGGGACGGGGCCGAAGCCGGGTCCCGGTGCGTGCCCGCGCGTCGCCCCGCCCCGCAGTCCCGGTCAGCACGCCCCCGCCCGTCAGACGGTCGCCAGGGACACCTCGGTCGACTTGATCAGCGCGACGACCGGTGAACCGGTCGCCAGACCGAGGTCGCCCACCGCGTCCTTGGTGATCGCCGCGGTCAGTTCGCCCCCGTCGACCGTGACCTTCACGACGGCCATCGCCCCGCCGGTGGCGACGTCGCTGACCGTGCCGGGCAACTGGTTGCGGATGGACAGCCCCTCCACCCGGCCGGTGGCCAGCGCGACCTCGGTGGACTTCATCATGGCGCGTACGGCCGTACCCTCGGCGAGCCCCAGGTCCTTCACGGCCTCCAGCGTGATCGCCGCCGTGAGGTCCTGGCCGCCGTCGAGGCGCACCTTCACGGTCGCCATCACCGCGCCGGGCGTGACAGCCGTGACCGTGCCGGGAATCTGGTTGCGGATGCTCAAGCTCATGACGGAACGCCTCACAGAGAAAAGTTCTGGATTGCCGGATTTATCACCGGCTGTGCGTCCACAAGCTAGCCGCTCCGGCCGCCCACGTCGCAGACCCCGTCGCATCCGCCACCTGGGAGTTTCCTTCGTCCTGGCAAATCGGAGGAACCCGCGAACGGGGAGGGTGATCGCCGGAGTCCCGGCGCCGCGGCGAGGGTGTTCGCCCACGGCTGGGCAATGAGAGGAATGTCCTGGCAAATGCGAGGCAGGGCGGTCCCTTCGTCCCGTATCCGCGTTTGGTTTCGACCATCGCCCGGGTACGGTCGTGCGGGAGGTGGTGGCCCGTGATCCAGATCGTGGAGCACGCACCGCAGGAAGGCCCCTACGCCATCGGCACCGCGCTGAAGGCGGCCGGGCTGCCGACCCGGGTCTGCCGGACCTGGGCGGGCGACCCGGTGCCGGACACGGCCGACGACCTGGTGGGTCTGGTCGTGATGGGCGGGGCGCTGGCCGCCTACGAGGACTTCCCCGGCCGTAGCGCCGAACTGGCGCTGCTGCGCGCCGCGTTGGACGCCGAGATCCCCGTACTGGGCGTGTGCCTGGGCGCGCAGTTGCTGGCCGTCGCGGCGGGCGGTGCCGGACGGCCCGGCGACGGGGCGCAGATCGGCTGGTCCGACGTACGGCTGACGGAGGCCGCACGCACCGACGCCCTCTTCGCGGGCGTGCCCGAGCGGCTGCGGGTGCTGCACTGGCACGGCGACACGATGGAACTGCCGGCCGGGGCGACCCTGCTGGCCTCCTGCGACCGGTACCCGGTGCAGGCGTTCCGGATCGGCGGCTCGGCGTGGGGAACGCAGTTCCACCTGGAGGTGGACGAGACCGCGGTCGGCGCCTTCGCCGACGCCTTCCCGGAGGAAGCCGCCACCGCCCCCGGTCTGGTGGAGTCCGCGCCCGCCGAACTGGCCGTACTGGCCCGCCACCGCGACGGTGTGTTCCAGCGCTTCGCCGCCTTCGTCGCGGCGCGTGCCGAGCAGACGGCGACCCGCGCCTTCTTCACCCGGCGCGCGGCCACCTGGGAGGAACGGTTCGCGGACGACGGCCCCCGGTACGCGGCGGCCGTAGACCGGATGGAACTGCGCCCCGGCGCGCGTGTCCTGGACCTAGGCTGC
>NZ_JAWOAI010000282.1:0-12828 GCF_033194735.1 Streptomyces sp. W16 | reverse complement strand
CGACCAGCCGGGCCCGGGCCAGCTGGGTCAGCGCCCAGGCCTCGCCGCGGGCGTCGCGGGTACGGCCGTAGAGGCCGAGGGCGGTGGTCAGTTCGTGCTCGGCGCGGGGGCTGTCGCCCATGCGCAGGCCGAGTTGGCCGAGCTGGAAGTGGGCCCAGGCCTCGCCGTGCACGGACTCGCCCGCGTGGTGCAGGACCAGGGACTCGGTCAACAGCCGCATGGCCTCGGGGAGTCGGGCCCGGTCGCGTTCCACGGCGGCCAGGGCGTGCATGGTCCAGGCGCGGTCCGTGGCCAGCTGCGGGGCGGCCTGGAGGTCGAGGGCCTCGCGGAGTTTCGCCGCCGCCTCGGTGAGGTTGCCCTGGTGGTGCAGGGTGATGCCGAGGGAGCACAGGGCGCGGGCGGCGCCGGCGTCGTGGTGGGCCTCCATGTAGAGGTCGACGACGGAGGTGAGAGTGGTGCGCGCCTTGTCGAGTTCGCCGAGCTGCCGGGCCGCGATACCCGTGCGCCACTGCACCGAGCGGACAAGGAGCCCCTGGTCGACGGCCTGCGCCAACTCGCTGATCTCGCCCAGGCGGTAGAGGTCGCCGCGCAGCAGGCAGTAGTCGCACAGCGCGCCGAGCAGATTCAGTACGGCGCCCTGGTCGACGCCCTCCGCGTGCCGCAGCGTCGAGGTGATGAAACTGGACTCGTCGTCCAGCCAGCGCAGCGCCTCGTCGAGCGAGGTGAAGCCGTGCGGGCCGAAGCGGTCCGAGCGCGTCGACATGTTGCCGTCGACCAACCGCAGTACTGAGTCGGCGAGTTCGGCGTAGTTCACGATCAGCCGTTCCTGCGCGGCCGTACGTTCCGAGGACTCCTCCTCGTCGAGGAGGCGGGCCTGGGCGAAGGCGCGGACCAGGTCGTGGAGGCGGTAGCGGGTGCCGCGGACGTGGTCGATGAGGCCCGCGCGGGAGAGCGCGACCAGGTGGCGGGTGGCCTCCGTCTCGTCCGTGGCCAGCAGGGAGGCGGCTGCCGCCGCGCCCAGCGAGGCCCGGCCGGCCAGCGCCAGCCGGCGCAGCAACCGACGGGCCTGCTCCGACTGGTCGGTGTAGCGCAGCCACAGCACCCGCTCGACCGGCTCGACCGGGCCGTACGCGCCGAGATCCGTGGCCAGTTGGCGCGGTGAACGCGGGCCGAGGGACGAGCCGGCGATCCGCAGCGCCAGCGGCAGTCCGCCGCACAACTCCCTGATCCGCTCGTCGGATTCGGCGTCGTACGGCCCCGAACCGTCCTGCGCCGCCGCACCGAGCAACTCCTCCGCGCCCGCCGCGTCCAGCGCGTCCACCGGCAACTGGTGGACCCAGGCGGACAGTTCGGCGGGCAGGTCGAGAGGCTTGCGGGCGGTGACCACGACCAGGCTGTCCGAGCGCTCGGGGACCAGGGTGGCCACCTGCCCGGGGTCGGAGGCGTCGTCCAGGACGATCGTCACCGGGAGGCCGGTCAGGTGCTGGTGGTACAACTCGCCCAGCCGCTTGACCTGTTGGTCGGGGGAGGAGCGTTCACGGAAGAGAAGCTGCTCGCGGGGCGCGCCGAGCCGGTTCAGCAGGTGCAGCAGCGCGTCGCGGGTGGGCAGCGGGGGTTCGCCCGGGCTGTCGCCGCGCAGGTCCACCACGCAGGCACCGCGGAACTGGTCGCGCAGATCGTGCGCGGCGCGCACCGCGAGGGCGGTACGGCCCGAGCCGGGCGCGCCGTGCAGGACGACCACCGTCGGCCGGGTCTCCGTGCTCGCGCGGGCCGCGTGCACCCACTGCCGGATCCGGGCCAGCTCCGCCCGACGGCCCGCGAACAGCCCGACCGGCTCCGGGAGTTGACCGAAGGACTGCTCCAGCACACTCCGTCTGCGGGCCGCCGCACTCTTGTCCGTACCGCGCAGCTGCGGCCCCGGCTTCTTCGTCGGCCCGGTGGCGGCGGCGAGCACCCGCTGCTGGTCCAGGAACGGGCGGATACCCCGCACCTCCAGCGCCGTCAGCCACTGCAACCGCAGCTGCTCAGGCCCGCCGGGCTGGCTCGCGGCACCGGCACGGTGATGCGCGGCGGGCAGATGGGAGGCGGTCACCTTCACGACGGTCGCCGCCGCGCCGACGACACCGACCGTGACACCCGCGCCGAGCGCGGTGCCGGTACCGGTGCCGAGAGCCAGGTCGGCCACGACGGCCCCGACGGCGGCAACGGCCGCCACCAGCAAGGGAGTTCCGCCACCCTCCCTGGCGTACCGCTGCTTGAAGGTGAGCTGTCCGGCCGCCGCCTCGTCGAGCGCCCCCGTGTAGGCCTCGTACTCCTCCTCCGCCGCCCGGGCCATGGCGTCCAGCGTGGCCCGGGACCGCGCCAGCAGCACCTGCCCCTCGACGCGCCCGCCGGAACGCCGCACCTCCTCCTCCACGGCCCGAGCCAACAGCCGCTCGGCGTCGCTCCGATGGCTGTCCCGCATGTCGCGTCCCCCTCCGACGGCAACTCCCTGGCCTATGAGTGTCCTTCGGGGGAGGCGAGAGCGCGAGAGGGCGACGATCACCCGTTCGCTGCGCGGCAGCGGCAGGCCGTCCTACGACCTCCGCCGCCCGTCGGGCACGATGGGTCCATGCCGAACCGACTGGCCCATGAGACCTCCCCCTATCTGCTTCAGCACGCCGACAACCCCGTCGACTGGTGGCCCTGGTCGGAAGAGGCGTTCGACGAGGCCAGGAGGACGAACAAACCGGTCCTGCTGAGCGTCGGATACAGCAGCTGTCACTGGTGTCACGTCATGGCTCACGAGTCCTTCGAGGACCAGCCCACCGCCGACTACCTCAACGACCACTTCGTCAGCATCAAGGTCGACCGTGAAGAGCGCCCCGACGTCGACGCCGTCTACATGGAGGCCGTGCAGGCGGCGACCGGGCAGGGCGGCTGGCCGATGACCGTGTTTCTCACGCCCGATGCCGAACCCTTCTACTTCGGCACCTACTTCCCGCCGGAGCCCCGGCACGGCATGCCCTCCTTCCGGCAGGTTCTCGAAGGGGTGCGCAGCGCCTGGACCGACCGGCGGGACGAGGTCGCCGAGGTCGCCGGGAAGATCACGCGGGACCTGTCCCAGCGCGAGATCGACTACGGCTCCGCCGAGGCCCCCGGCAAGGAGGAGCTGTCCCAGGCGCTGCTGGGGCTCACCCGCGAGTACGACCCGCAGCGCGGCGGATTCGGCGGTGCGCCCAAGTTCCCGCCGTCCATGGCGATCGAGTTCCTGCTGCGGCACCACGCCCGCACCGGTTCCGAAGGTGCCCTGGAGATGGCGCGGGACACGTGCGAGCGGATGGCGCGCGGTGGTATCTACGACCAGCTCGGCGGCGGTTTCGCGCGGTATTCCGTCGACCGCGAGTGGGTGGTCCCGCACTTCGAGAAGATGCTCTACGACAACGCCCTGCTGTGCCGCGTCTACGCGCACCTGTGGCGCAGCACCGGCTCCGAACTCGCCCGCCGGGTCGCCGTGGAGACCGCCGACTTCCTGGTGCGTGAACTCCGCACGAACGAGGGCGGGTTCGCCTCCGCGCTCGATGCCGACAGCGACGACGGGACCGGGACCGGTCGGCATGTCGAGGGCGCCTACTACGTCTGGACGCCCGAGCAGCTCACCGAGGTCCTGGGTGAGGCGGACGCGGAGCTCGCAGCCCAGTACTTCGGTGTGACGGACGAAGGGACCTTCGAGGAGGGGCAGTCCGTCCTCCAACTGCCGCAGAGTGAGGGCGTGTTCGACGCCGGGAGGATCGAGACGGTCAGGAGTCGGCTGCTCGCCGCGCGTGCCGGGCGTCCCGCCCCGGGCCGTGACGACAAGGTGGTCGCCGCCTGGAACGGGCTGGCGATCGCCGCGCTCGCCGAGACCGGCGCCTACTTCGACCGCCCCGACCTGGTGGAGGCCGCCGTCTCCGCCGCCGATCTCCTCGTACGGCTGCATCTGGACGAGCACGCCAAGCTGGCCCGCACCAGCAAGGACGGTCAAGTCGGCGCGAACGCAGGGGTGTTGGAGGACTACGCCGATGTCGCGGAGGGCTTCCTCGCGCTGGCGTCGGTCACGGGGGAGGGGGTGTGGCTGGAGTTCGCCGGGTTCCTGCTCGACCATGTGCTCGCCGGGTTCGTGGACGAGTCGGGGGCGCTCTTCGACACCGCCGCCGATGCCGAGCGGCTCATCCGCCGGCCGCAGGACCCGACCGACAACGCCACCCCGTCCGGCTGGACGGCAGCCGCCGGTGCGCTGCTCGGTTATGCCGCCCAGACCGGTGCCGAGCCCCATCGCAGCGCCGCCGAGCGGGCGTTGGGGGTCGTGAAGGCGCTCGGGCCGCGGGTGCCGCGGTTCATCGGGTGGGGGCTCGCGGTCGCCGAGGCGTATCTCGACGGGCCGCGCGAGGTGGCCGTCGTAGGGCCGTCGCTCGGTGACGAAGCCGCAAAAGCCTTGCACCGTACGGCACTTCTGGGGACCGCGCCCGGTGCGGTGGTCGCCTTCGGGGTCGTGGAGAGTGACGAACTCCCGTTGCTTGCCGACCGGCCGCTGATCGATGGCGGACCGGCCGCGTATGTCTGCCGTAACTTCACCTGTGATGCGCCGACGACCGATCCGGAGCGGCTGCGTACCGCGCTGAGCAGGTGAAACGCCAGAGGCGTAACCGTCCCAAACGCGACCAGTGCGGGAAATGGCCACGTGTCGGCCTGATGGTGAGGAAACACGCTCTTCACTGAAATCACCAATCGGCTTCACAGACCGCCCATAGTCTCGGCCCCGTGACGCGACGGAGGTAACTCACCGTCGCGCCGGGGGGATTGGGATCTGGGGGGATCTGCTGTGCTGACGTCTGTCTTCATCGCTGCTGTTTCGCTTGCCCTGTTCTGGATGGCGGCCTTCACTCTGTGGTGGCAGATGCACGCGTGGCGTACGCCCGAGGTGCTCGCCTCCACCCGATTCAGCAGCCCGGACGGGGACGAGCACGTCTCGTTCTCGTTGCTGCTGCCGGCCCGGCACGAACAGGCCGTGCTGGACCACACCATCCAGCGGTTGCTGGAGTCCACCCACACCGACTTCGAGATCATCGTGATCGTGGGGCACGACGACCCCGAGACCACGGCGGTGGCCAACAGTGCCGCCGAGCGCGACCCGCGTGTCCGTGTCGTCGTCGACACGCACGAGAAGAAGAACAAGCCGAAGGCCATGAACACGGCGCTGCCGCACTGCCGCGGCGATGTCGTCGGGGTCTTCGACGCCGAGGACCAGGTCCATCCGGAGCTGCTCGCCCACGTCGACCACGCGTTCCGGACGACGGGGGCGGACGTCGTCCAAGGGGGCGTCCAGCTCATCAACTTCCACTCCAGCTGGTACAGCCTGCGCAACTGCCTGGAGTACTTCTTCTGGTTCCGGTCCCGGCTGCATCTGCACGCGCAGAAGGGGTTCATCCCGCTGGGCGGCAACACCGTCTTCGTGCGGACCGACGTCCTGCGCGAGGCCGACGGCTGGGACCCCAACTGCCTTGCCGAGGACTGCGACTTGGGCGTGCGGCTGTCCAGTGCCGGCAAGAAGGTCGTCGTCGCCTACGACTCCGACATGGTGACCCGGGAGGAGACTCCGGGCTCGCTGATGTCGTTGCTGAAGCAGCGAACCCGCTGGAACCAGGGCTTCCTTCAGGTCTACCGGAAGAAGGACTGGAAGCAACTCCCGGGATTCGGGCAGCGGTTGCTCGCCCGGTACACGCTGATGACGCCGTTCCTGCAGGCCTTCTCCGGGGTGATCATCCCGCTGAACGCGGCGGTCGCGCTGTTCCTGGAGGTGCCGGTCGGCATCGCCTTCCTCACTTTCCTGCCGCTTGTCACCGCCGCGGTCACCTTCGTCTTCGAGGTCGTCGGACTGCACGACTTCGGCAAGCAGTACGGACTCCGCGTCCGCGCCGTCCACTATCTGAAGCTCGTCGTGGGCGGCCCCTTCTACCAGGTTCTCCTGGCCGGAGCCGCGATCCGCGCAGTGTGGCGTGAGCAACGTGGCCGAAACGACTGGGAGTTGACCTCCCATGTCGGCGCGCACCTCACCGAACCCGCAGTGATCCGAGAGGACGTTCCTGCGTGACCTCCACCCTTCCCGCGGTGACCACCACGGTCCCCGCGCAGCGGCAGCCTGCGCCTGAAACCGGTTCGACGGGTCGAACGACCCCGCCGAGCCGCCTCCGCTCCTCCCGCCCCGACCTGCTCCTCTGCGGCCTGCTCCTCACCGCGATCCTCGTCGTGCAGGGCTGGAACATCGCCGACTACCCGACGCTCAGCGACGACGAGGGCACCTACCTCGCCCAGGCCTGGGCCGTACAACAGGGCAACGGCCTGGCCCACTACACCTACTGGTACGACCATCCACCGCTCGGCTGGATCCAGATCGCGCTGCTCACCTGGATCCCCGCGCACTTCAGCCCCGACTCGATGACCGTCGGCACCATGCGCCTCGCGATGCTGGTGATCAGCGCGATCAGCGCGGTCCTCGTCTACGTCCTCGCCCGCCGACTGTCCCTGCCCCGCTGGGCGGCCGGCCTCGGCATGCTGCTCTTCGGTCTCTCCCCGCTGTCCGTGATCCTCCAGCGGGAGATCTTCCTCGACAACATCGCCGTGATGTGGATGCTGCTCGCGTTCTGTCTGGCCGCGTCCCCAAGTCGCCACCTCTGGCACCACTTTGGCGCCGGTCTCGCGGCAGCCGCCTCGGTCCTCACCAAGGAGACGATGGTCGTCATCCTGCCCGCGTTGGTGGTCACCATGTGGCGGCACGGACACCGGGACACGAGGAAGTTCGCGCTCACCGGGGCCATCACCGCCTGCGTCCTGATCGGCCTCGCGTACCCTCTCTTCGCCCTGCTCAAGGGCGAGTTGCTGCCCGGCAGCGGCCATGTCTCCCTCTGGGACGGCCTCAAGTACCAGATGACCAGACCGGGTTCGGGCTTCATCCTCGACCAGGGCACCGGCTCCTACGGCGTCCTCCACTCCTGGCTCTACTACGACCGTGTCCTGCCCCTGGGCGGCCTGGCCGGGGCGCTGCTCCTGCTGGTCACCTGGCGCTGGTCGGTCACCGCCCGCTCGCTCGCCGGACCGGCCCTGACCGTGGCGATCCTCGCCGCGGTCGCCCTGCGGCCGGGCGGCTATCTGCCCGCCATGTACGTCATCGGTGCACTGCCCTTCCTCGCCCTGGTCCTCGCCGGAGGCACCGCCTCGGTCGCCCACGCGGTGCTGCGCAGACGGCGGCGCGAGGGGGAGAGACGGTACGTCACCGGGGGCCGGTACGCGCTCGCCGTGGTCCTCGCCCTCGCCGCCGGCGCCTATGTCGTACCGCGCTGGTACGACGGCGACCACACCGCCGTGACCGCGGATGCCAACGCCCCCTACCGGGCGGCCTCCAAGTGGCTGTCCACCGAGGTCGAGGACCCGAAGGACACCCGGGTCCTCGTCGACGACGCGCTCTGGCTGGACCTGGTGCACGCCGGGTACCGGCCCGGGCTCGGGGTCATCTGGTTCTACAAGGCCGACCTCGACCCCGCCGTCACCAAGACGATGCCGAACGGCTGGCGGGACATCGACTACGTGGTGGCCTCCCCGACGGTACGGCGCGACGCGGTCGACCTGCCCAACGTCAAGGCGGCGATCGAGCACTCCACACCGGTCGCCACCTTCGGCACGGGCGACGACCGCATCGAGATCCGGCAGATCCAGTCCGAGACCGTGGGAGCCCAGCAATGAGCCAAGAGTCCACTGTCCCCGGGGAGTTGGGCGAGCCTGCGGTACGCGCGGCGGAGATCGCCGAGCCGGGTGCCGTCACCATCGTCGTACCGACCTTCAACGAGTCAGGAAACATACGGGAGTTGCTGCACCGGATCACCGAATCCGTGCCGACCCGGCTGCCCTGCGAGGTCGTCTTCGTCGACGACTCCACCGACGACACCCCCGAGGTGATCTCCGAGGCGGCGCGGGACTGCCCGTTCCCGGTGACCGTGCTGCACCGGGAGGAACCGGTCGGCGGGCTCGGCGGCGCGGTCGTCGAGGGGATGAAGAGGGCGTCGTCCGACTGGATCGTCGTCATGGACGGCGATCTTCAGCATCCGCCGTCCCTGGTACCGGAGTTGGTGGGCACGGGCGAGCGGTCGCACGCCGGGCTCGTCGTCGCCTCGCGGTACATCAAGGGCGGCAGCCGCGAGGGACTGGCCGGCGGCTACCGCATCGCCGTTTCCCGCGGGGCGACCTGGCTCACCAAGGCGCTCTTCCCGCGCCGACTGCGGGGCATCAGCGACCCGATGAGCGGCTTCTTCGCGATCCGCCGCAGCGCGGTGACGGCGGAGGCGCTCAAGCCGCTCGGCTACAAGATCCTGCTCGAACTCGCCGTACGCGGCCGTCCTCGCACGGTCACCGAGGTGCCGTTCGTCTTCCAGGACCGCTTCGCCGGCGAGTCCAAGTCGACCGCGCGGGAAGGCTTTCGCTTCCTGCGCCATCTCCTCGGGCTGCGCACGGCGTCGCCGTTCGCGCGCATGGTGATCTTCGGTCTGATCGGCGCCACCGGCTTCCTGCCGAACCTGGTCGGCCTGTGGGCGCTCACCAAGACGGGCATGCACTACGTCCCCGCCGAGATCCTCGCCAACCAGCTCGGCGTGGCCTGGAACTTCCTGCTCATCGAGCACCTCCTGTTCCGCGACCGCCGGATGCACCGCAACTGGTGGGACCGGGCAGGCCGGTTCGCGCTGCTCGCCAACGCCGACCTGGTGCTGCGCATCCCGCTGATCGCCCTGTTCGTCCACCGGTTCGGCATGAGCGCTGTGTCGGCGACCGCGCTCGCGCTGGTCACCACGTTCGTCCTGCGCTTCGTCGGCACCGAGGCACTGGTCTATCTCCCGCGCCGCAAAGGGAGTTGTACGGAATCCAGGAGAGCCGCGTGAACAAGTACCGCAGAAGAACCGCGTTCCTCGGAGTGGGGACGCTGACCGCCGGACTGCTGCTCGCCGTGCCGCAGTCCGCCGAGGCCGCGAACCTCGTCCTCAACCCGGGCTTCGAGACGGCGGGCAGTGACGGGATGCCGTACTGCTGGGAGAAGTCCGGCTGGGGCGACAACGACTTCGATTTCACTACGACTTCGGACGCGCACTCCGGTTCGAAGGCCATGAAGGTCAACGTGACCCGGCGCGTGGACGGCGACCGCAAGGCGCTGATCACCGAGTCGACGGCCTGCGCGCCGGTGGTGACGGCGGGCAAGCAGTACGACCTCGGGCTCTGGTACAAGACGACCACACCCGACGCGAACATCACGCTGTTCCGGCACGACGCGACGGCCGGGTGGCAGTACTGGAGCGACCTCAAGACCCTGGAGATGCAGGGGAGTTGGACCCAGGCCTCGGTCCGTACGCCCGAGGTCCCGGCCGGTACCGACCGGATCACCTGGGGTGTCTCGGTCTACGGCACCGGGTCCGCGACCACCGACGACTACACGATGGACCAGGTCCCCGACACGCTCCCGCCCGCGACCTGTACGGCGACCGCCGAGGAGTGCGCTAACGGCCGTTGGGACGTGCTGCCGACGCAGAACCCCGTCCGCTCGATGCACTCCGTCGTCCTCAACAACGGCAAGGTGCTGCTGATCGCGGGCTCCGGGAACAGTGAGGAGCAGTTCGACGCGGGGACGTTCACGAGTGCGGTGTACGACCCGGTCGCGGGCACGTACAAGGTGATTCCGACGCCGAAGGACATGTTCTGCTCGGGGCACATCCAGTTGCAGGACGGCCGGGTGCTGGTGCTGAGCGGCAACAAGGCGTTCCCGGTCGCGGGCGGGCACGGGTACGAGGGCTACAAGGACTCGTACATCTTCGACCCGGTGACCGAGACGTACAGCAAGACGAACGACCTGAACGACGGCCACTGGTATCCGTCGGCGACCGAGCTCGGCAACGGTGACGTCATCTCCTTCGGGGGGCTGCGCGAGGACTCGACGGGGTCTGTGACGGCCGAGTACTGGTCGGACGCGCAGCAGAAGTGGCTGCCGTTGTCGCAGGTCAACCAGACCTGGTCGTACTGGGGGCTGTACCCGTCGATGGTCCTGATGCAGGACGGCCGGCTCTTCTACACGGGCAGCCATGTCTTCGGGAACAACATCCCGGGGACGGGCAGCGCGATCTACGACTACGGTGCCAACACGATCACTTCGGTCTCGGGGCTGCAGAACAAGGACCAACGCGACCAGTCGGCAAGCGTGTTGCTGCCCCCGGCGCAGGACCAGAAGGTCCTCACCATCGGCGGCGGCAACATCGACTCCAACCCGGACGCGAACCGGCTGACCGACATCATCGACCTCAAGGCGGCCAACCCGACTTACACGGTCGGCCCCCAAATCCCGCAGGGGACGGTCGACTTGGGGAACGGTCCGGTGGCCGAGACCGGCGCGCAGGGCAAGATGTACGTGTCCGCCGTACTGCTGCCGGACGGCACGGTGCTGGAGACGGGCGGTGGCCTGCACAACCGCGCGAACCCGGTGTACGAGGCGTCGATCTTCGACCCCACGACCACGACGTTCGACCCGGTGGCCGCCGATCCCGAGGCCCGCGGCTACCACTCCTCCTCGTTCCTGCTGCCGGACGGGCGGGTGATGTCGACCGGTGACAACCCGGGCAACGGCACCTGGAACCACAACGTGTCGATCTATACCCCGCCGTATCTCCTCAAGGGCACGCGGCCGACGATCACTTCGGTGATCGACAACGAGTGGGAGTACGGGGACACCCAGACGATCACCGTCGACCGGCCCATCGCCAAGGCGGAGTTGATCCGGCCGGCGGCGGTCACGCACTCCTCGGACCCGAACCAGCGGTTCGTGGACCTGCCGCTGTCCGTGGACGGCAACACGGTCGACCTGAACGTGACGAGCAACCCCGACTTGGCGCCGCCCGGCTGGTACATGCTCTTCGCGGTGGACGCCAACGGGGTGCCGTCGGTGGCCAAGTGGGTCCATCTGCAAGGCCCTTCGGCGCTCACCACCGACACCGCCTCCGCCCACGTCCACTCCTTCGCCGACTCCCTGGAGGGCAAGGTCACAGAGCCCGGCAGGAAGCGGACCTCGCAGAAGGTCTCGGTGACCATCTCCGGCTGCGACCGCCACTACGGCACGATCAACGTCTGCGTCCCGACGGTCTTCCCGGCGGAGGTCAAGTCGACTACTGCGGCCCGTTGTTCATGGCTCCAGCAGAACGACTACGGCCGCCTGAAGGTCAACGGCAAGGACGACCCGCTGCGGCTCGACCCGAACAGGGATGGGGTGGCTTGCGGGAAGGGTGACGTGAAAACCGTGAAGAAGAAGGGCTAGCGGTCGCCTACGAACTCGGCGAGGGCACCACCCTGTTGGGGTGCGCGCCCTCGCCGGGCTCACAGGTTTCGACAGACGTCGCGTCGAGGGACTTCGGCAGCTCGGTGAGCCGGTGAAGGATGCGCAGGGCGTCGGGCCGGGGAATCTTGAGCAGGTCCCGCTGGGCGGGCGCTGCGAACCGTGTGACGTACCGCGTCGGAATCAGGCGCCGCGCGAGCGGAGCACGGCGGTCATCTCCTCCAGGGAGAGGGAACCATCAAGCCCCTCGGCCTCGGCTTCGTCCGCCAAGCGGTTCAGCCAGGCGTCCTCGGCCTGCTCTTCAAGTTCACGCAGGCGTCCGTGCTCGTCGATGTCGACGACCTCCTTCTCGACCGCCGGCTCGCTCAGGTCACGAACGTGCCGGACATTCACCCGGGTTCACTCGGACAGCCCGTGCTCCAGCACATCCAGCGTGCGGCCCACCAGGTCCTTGAAATCGTCCCGGTGGCCGTGTTCCGCCCAGTACAGGGACGTCTCCATCAGGGCGCCGATGAGTGCCATCGCGGAGACCCGTACTTCGAGGCTCTCCGGGTCCCGGCCGGTGCGCTCGGCGATGGCCTGGCAGAGCATGTCGCCGGTGACCGACATGCTCTCCATCATGCGTGAGCGTACGGCCGGGACCTGGACCATCAGATGGGTCCGGAGCCGGGAGATCTCCTCGTCCTCCTTCATGCCGTACTTGATGGCCTTCTGCATCACGTACCGAAGCGTGACCGGCCACGGTTCGTCGGTGGGCCGGGCCCGCAGTTCCTCCATGATGATCGGGTCGAACTCGTCCGTGAGGACGATGTCCTCCTTGGTGGGGAAGTAGCGGAAGACCGTCGACGGCGACACCTCCGCGCGCTCGGCGATCTGCTCGATCGTGGTCGCGTCGTACCCCTGCTCCTTGACGAGCGCGTACGTCGCGGTGCGGATCGCTTCGCGGGTCTTGATCTTCTTGCGCTCGCGGAGGCCCAGTTGAGGGCGGTCGGCGGGGCTGAAGGGGGAGGGTGCGGCCGTCATGGTGTTCATTGTCCGGCATCCGCCAGGGCGACGGCCACGGCTGTGGCGGGGTCTTCCTCCTCCTTCACCGCGGGCGCGGCCGGGGTGTTCGGCAGGAACGCCGCCGCCAGCAGGGCGGTGACGAGGGCCGCGGCGCCGCACACCAGCAGGACCAGGCCCATGCCGTGGACGTACGCGCTGTTCGCGGAGGAGATGAGGTCGGCCGAGCCGGTCTTCTGAGCCACGATGTGTGCCGCTACGACCGACTCCCCGGCGGTGTCCGCCGCCTTCGCGGGCAGGCCGGTGACGTCGAGGCGGTCGCGGAAGGTGCTCGCGAGCAGGCTGCCGAGCAGGGCGATGCCGAGCGCGGGGGGCGTACCGGGGTAGTCGGAGGTCAGCGACGGAACTGCGGAACAGGCCGAGGTGTGCGAGGTGCGGCCGGGTGACGAGAGCCG
>NZ_JAWOAI010000281.1:0-12847 GCF_033194735.1 Streptomyces sp. W16 | reverse complement strand
CGGCGGGCGGCCTCGGCCGTGCGACGACCGCCCGGCTGGACAAGGCCGTCGCCGACGTCCGCCGCCAGGCCGGCATCCCCGGTGTCGCCGTCGGACTGTGGATGCCGGGCAAGGGCTGCTACGTCCGCGCGACCGGCGTCGCCGACAAGGCCACGCGGCAGCCGATGAGCACCGACCTCTACTCGCGGATCGGCAGCGAGACCAAGACCTTCACGGTCACCGCGCTGCTCCAGCTCGTCGACGACGGCCGGATCCGCCTCGACGACCCGATCGCCCGCTACGTCCACGGCGTACCGAACGGCCGCCGCATCACCCTGCGCCACCTGGCCGAGATGCGCAGCGGACTGTTCCCGTACAGCGCCGACGCCGACTTCGCGCACGACCTGCTGAGCGACCCGACCCGCTCGTTCACCCCGCCGGAGCTGCTGGCGTACGGCTTCAAGCACCGCAACACCTCCGCACCGGGCAAGGTGTTCGTCTACAACAACAGCAACCTGGTCCTCCTCGGCCTGGTGATCGAGAAGGTCACCGGCCACCACGTCGCCGACGTCATCGACCGGCGGGTGCTCCGCCCGGCCCACCTCGACCACACGCTGTTCCCCGACGGCCCGAACGTCCGCGAGTTCCCCGAGCCGCACGCCCGCGGCTACACCAACCAGACGTTGAGCGGCGCGGTGGCCGACTCCACGGACTGGAACCCCAGTTGGGGCTGGTCGGCCGGCGCGATGATCTCGGACATGCACGACCTGCACCGCTGGGCGAAGATCGTCGCCACCGGCACACTGCTCAGCCCGGAGACCCAGAAGCAGCGCCTGAAGACCCTGCCGACCGGATTCCCCGGCCTCGGCTACGGCCTCGGCATCTTCGACAGCGGCGGCTGGATCGGCCACAACGGCTCCATCCCGGGCTACGAGAGCGTGACCGTCTACCTCCCGGCGCAGCAGGCCACCCTGGTCGTGCTCCTCAACACCGACATCACCTCCGGCGGCCAGGAACCGTCCTCACTCGTCGCCCGGGCGGTCACCGAGATCGTCACCCCGGACAACGTCTACGACCGGCCGGTCCCGACTGGCGAGCAGTCCCTCCGCTAGCGGTCGCCTCCCCGAAAAAAGAGACGGCACAGAGACGAGGAAGCCCCCTTTCCCGTCCCTGTGCCGTCTCCGCTCCGGCCTAGGCCGGCCCGCCGAGGTCCGCTTCCTCGGGCAGGATCTCCATGTCGATGTCCGGGCGGCCGAGCAGCGGGCCCAGCGCGAGACCGCGCTCCGGCGGCCAGAACTCGGGCTTCGCACCGGGTACGGGGTCGTCGCCGCCCTCCAGCCACAGGCTCTCGCCCCCGCCGGGGGTGAAGGAGGACACCATGTGCGCCTGCTCGCCGGTGCGGTTGCGGAACCGGTGCCTGGTGCCCCTCGGCACGAAGACGAAGTCACCGGCGTTCGCGACGAAGGTCTGGTCGCCGTTCAGGAACTCCAGCGAACCCGAGACGACGTAGAAGAACTCGTCGGCGCTCTTGTGCACGTGCGCTATCGGTCCGCCGCCCGGGGGCACCCAGCAGACCGTGAAACCGAGTGCGCCGCCGGTGGAGTCGGCCGTCGCCATGGTCTCGTAGACATCGCCGGACATCCACTTGACCACCCCCTTCTCGGCAGGGACGTGCTGGACGCGCGGACGGTAGTAGTCCGCCGTCTCCGCGCCGTCGTTCGGCAGTGCAGTTGTCATGTCGTGTCCTCGCAGGGCAGGGATTGGCATGGGTCGGAAGATTCGGAACAACTGGGCCGGGTGATACGGGAGTTCAGTGGATGCCGAACTCCCGGGCCTGTCGGGTGGCGGCCCGGATGCCCCCGGTGAAGGGCTCGCCGTGGCCGGGCAGCACCAGGTCCGCCGTCAGGTCGTCGAGGCGGTCGAGGGCGGCGAGCGCTGCCCCGCTGTCGTGGGTGAAGCAGCGGCTCACCAGGGTGGGACCGGTGCGGTGGGTGAAACCGTCGACGGTGACCAGGGCGTCGCCGGTGAAGAGCAGCCCGAGGTCGGCGAAGAGGTACGCGGCGCTGCCCGGTGTGTGACCGGGCAGTACGACGGCCCGGGGCGCGCCGGGGACCTCTTTCAGCACCCGGTCGGCGTCGAACTCCCGCGCACCGAGCACCGGGCGGGCGGTGAACGCCCCGGAACGGGCCAGCGCGAGGGGAAGGGCGAGCGCGGCGGGCCTGCGCAGCAGATACGGCAGCATCGACCGCTCGGGCTTGGCGTGCTTCATCGCGCTGCGCGGGCCGTCGCGCAGGATCGCGGCGTCCCCCGCGTGGATCCAGAGGTCGGCGCCCGCTTCCTGGAGGGGGCGGGCCAGCCCTGTGTGGTCGGGGTGGCCGTGGGTCAGGAGTACGGCGTGGATGTCGGCCTCGGATCGGCCGAGGCCGGCCAGCAGCGCGCGCAGCTGCCCGAGGTGCGCGGGCAGTCCCGCGTCGACCAGGACCAGACCGTCGGGGTCCTCGATCAGGTAGAAGTTGACGCCGTGGTCGCCTAGGCGGTGGACACCGGCGGCGACCTGCGTGGGCGCGGGACGGGACATACGAGCCTCCGGCGACCGGACAGTATTCGATACAGTCGACTGTAACAGAATTGGATGGTGCGCCGATGGCAGCCGGGACGCCACGTCGGTCCTACAACTCCGAGGGCCGCCGCGAGGCCGCGCGCCGCAACCGGGCCGCGGTGCTGACGGCCTGCGGTGAGCTGCTCTTCCGCGAGGGCTACCACGCCACGACCGTGCGGGCCGTGGCCGAGCGGGCGGGGGTCTCCGCCGAGACGGTGTACAAGTCGTTCGGCGGCAAGCCGGGCATGGTGAAAGCGCTGTGGGACATCACGCTCGCCGGGGACGACGAACCGGTGCCCATGGCCGACCGTCCGCAGGTCAAGGAGTTCCTGGCGATACGGGAGCTGGACACCAAGCTCCGGCTCTACGCCGCGTATGTGCGCGGCATCCACGAACGGGTCGCCGCCCTGTTCGCCCTGCTGACCCAGGCCGGCCCGGACGTCGGCGAGGTCCTGGACACCGCCGAGCGGGAACGCCTGACCGGCGTCACCATGTTCGTCACCCACCTCGACGAGACCGGTGCGCTGGCCCCGGACGCGGATCCGGCCCACCTCGCGGACATCGTCTGGGCCCTGGCCGGCCCCCAACTGTTCACCCAACTGACGGCGGGCCGCGGCTGGTCCACCGCCACCTACGAGAAGTGGCTGACCGACACGCTCACCGCGACGCTCGTTCCCTGCCCGGGGAACGGGACGGCGGCTTCGCCCGTGTTCACCAACTGATCCCGGCCGCCACCGGCAGGTGGTCGCTGCCCGTGGCCGGCAGCACCCATGAGCTCGTCGGCCGTACGCCCCGCACCAGGATCTGGTCGATCCGTGCCACCGGGAACTTCGCCGGCCAGCTGAAGCCGAAGCCGTCCCCGGCCGCGTCCTGCACCGAGCGCAGTTGCGAGGTGAGGGCGCCGAACTCGCGGTCGTCCGTGGTGCCGTTGAGGTCGCCGAGCAGCACCACCCGCTTGTCCGGCTCGGCGGCGACGGCCTTGGCGAGCGCCTTCGCGCCGCGGTCCCGGTCGTCCGTCCGGAAGCCGCTGCTGGGCAGCACCCGTACGGATCCCAGATGGGCCACGTACACCGCGAGCGGCCCCCGGTCCGTGGCCACGGTGGTGCGCAGCGCCCGGTTGTCGGCCGCCGTGGCACTGGCCGGCCGGGTGGCCGCCAGCGGCCCGACGTCCATCGCGGTGTCGACCGCCCGGGTGTCCGACAGCGGCAGCCTGCTCCACACCCCGACCGTGCCCAGCACCGCGTGGTACGGGTACGCCGTCGCCAACTCCTTCTCGTACGAGCCGGTGGCCCGCGGGGTCAGTTCCTCCAGCGCGAGTACGTCCGCGCCGGAGGCGGCCAGGTCGCGGGCGGTGCCGGTCGGATCGGGGTTGTCGGCGCCGACGTTGTGGCTGACCACGGTGAGCTCGCCGGCCCCGTGGGACTTGTCGCCGAGCAGTCCGCCGAAGAGGTTGAACCACACCACGACGGGCAGCACCAGCGCGACCGTCGCGGCGGCGGAGCGGCGCCAGAGCGCGCGGGCCAGCAGCACCGGCACGAACAGCCCGAACCACGGCAGGAAGGTCTCCACCAGGCTGCCGAGTCCCCCGATCCGGTTCGGGATCCTCGCGTGCAGCAGCATGAGCAGACCGAGCGACAACGCGAGCCCGGCCGACACCCGGGCACGCTTCCAGGGCCCCGGCCGGGTGGCGAGGCGGATCATCCGGTGGAGGCGGGTGTGCGGGGCGGGCGTATGCCGGGTGCCGGTCCCCGCACCGGTGTTGGTGCCCGTGGCGGTGCTGGTGGCGCGATTCATGCCTTCAGGCAAAGCCGCGCCGTGTTGCCGACGCGTATGGGTTTTTAGATACGCCGCCTATATGCGCCGACTCGTAGCCTCGATGGCATGCGTGTGCTGATCGTCGAGGACGAGCCCTATCTGGCCGAAGCCGTCCGCGACGGCCTGCGCCTGGAGGCGATCGCGGCCGACATCGCGGGCGACGGCGACACCGCCCTGGAACTGCTGGACATCAACGCCTACGACATCGCCGTCCTCGACCGTGACATCCCCGGCCCCTCCGGCGACGAGGTCGCCCGCCGTATCGTCGCCTCCGGCAGCGGCGTCCCGATCCTCATGCTCACCGCCGCCGACCGCATCGACGACAAGGCGTCCGGCTTCGGACTCGGCGCCGACGACTACCTCACGAAACCCTTCGAGCTCCGCGAACTCGTGCTCAGGCTCAGAGCACTCGACCGCAGGCGCGCCCACAACAGGCCTCCCGTGTGGGAGATCGCGGGTCTGCGCCTTGACCCCTTCCGCCGGGAGGTCTTCCGCGACGGACGTCATGTCGCGCTCACCCGCAAGCAGTTCGCCGTGCTGGAGGTCCTCGTCGCCGCCCAGGGTGGCGTCGTCAGCGCCGAAGACCTGCTGGAACGAGCCTGGGACGAGAACGCCAACCCGTTCACCAACGCCGTCCGCATCACCGTCTCGGCGCTGCGCAAACGGCTCGGCGAACCCTGGCTGATCGCCACGGTGCCGGGCGTCGGCTACCGCATCGACACAGCACCTGACGGAGGCCCCCGTGAATAGGCCCCCGGGTTCGATGGACAGGCCCCCCGGTCTGAGCGTCCGCGTCAAACTCACCCTCAGCTACGCCGGGTTCCTCATGGTCGCCGGTGTGCTGCTGCTCGCCGCCGTGTGGGAGTTCCTGAACCGTGTGCCGCATGTCGGGCTCGTCCTCATGCCCGGCTACCAAGGCGCCGTCGTACGCGCCTTCGCCCCGATCGCGGCCGTCGCGCTGGCGTGCCTGCTGGTGTTCGGGCTCGTCGGAGGCTGGTTCCTCGCCGGCCGGATGCTCGCCCCGCTGACCCGGATCACCGCCGCCACCCGGCTGGCCGCGACCGGTTCGCTCTCGCACCGGATCCAACTGCCGGGCCACGAGGACGAGTTCCGCGAACTCGCCGACTCCTTCGACACGATGCTCGCGCGGCTCGAAGCACATGTCGCCGGCCAGCGGAGGTTCGCGGCCAACGCCTCGCACGAGCTGCGCACCCCGCTGGCCATCTCGAAGACGCTCCTCGACGTCGCCCGCACCGACCCGAACTGCGACACCGGCGAGGTCATCGACCGCCTCCACTCCGTCAACACCCGGGCGATCGACCTCATCGAGGCCCTGCTGCTGCTCAGCCGGGCCGACCAGCGGGCCTTCACCCGGGAACACGTCGACCTGTCCCTCCTGGCGGAGGAGGCCACCGAGACCCTGCTCCCCCTCGCGGAGAAGCACGGCGTCACCTTGGAGACCGGCGGCGACATCACCCCGACGACCGGATCGCCGGCGCTGCTGCTGCAGCTGACCACGAACCTCGTGCACAACGCGATCGTCCACAACCTGCCCGAGCAGGGCACCGTGCGGGTGACCACCGAGGTCCGCCCGAGGACGGTGGCGCTCACCGTCGAGAACACCGGCGAGAGACTCACCCCGCGACTGGTCTCGACCCTCACCGAACCGTTCCAGCGCGGCACCGAGCGCGTCCACACCGACCAGGCGGGCGTCGGCCTCGGCCTGGCCATCGTCAAGACCATCACCCACGCACACGACGGCACCCTCACCCTCACCCCGCGCTCCGCCGGCGGAATCCGCATCACCGTGGAACTCCCCGGGCCGCTCCTCCAGCTGCAACGGGATCCCGCCGTCGGCCGGATCTGATCTCCGTGTGACAATCCCCGCCTGAATGTTCGAAGACATTCGATATGGGTTCGAAGAGAGATCGGGCTGCCATGCCTTCCCACAGACGCCGCTTCCTAGCTGTCCCGGTAGCGGCCCTCACGGCCCTCGCCGTGGCCCAGGCGGTCACCACCGTCCCGGCCGTCGCCGCACCCGCGACCGCGACCGACGTGTCGACCACACTCCCCGCGCGGACGACCTCCGTGCCCGTCGCCACCGACCTGTCCGGTTCCGGCCAGACGGTCGTCTGGCGTCAGACGACCGCGGCCGACACCGCCGCGCACGGCTGGCTCGCAGTCGCCGGAGGCACCCCCCAGGACCTCGGCCGGCTCGCCGACACCGATGAGACGGTGACCGTCCACGCGGTGTCCGTCCAGGACGGCGTCGCGGCCGTGGCCACCTCCACCAACCCGAACGGCGATCTCGCCGACCACGTCACCCTGCGCCACGTCGGCTCCGGCGCCGAGGACATCCTCCCGGTCGCCTACGACAGTTCGGGCGCCGCCGGCGACGAGCGCTACCGCGGACAGGCCGGCGACGGCATCCTCGTCCAGCAGAGCTACCAGGACGACGCCTCCGACTACCTGGTCCGCCTGGTGCTGCGCGCCCCCGGCGCCACGGACCGCACCCTCCTCTCCGGCGACGAGCAGTACGAGGTCCTCGACTCGGACGCCGACGGCGCCCTGGTGCTGCGGCGGACCGCGCCCGGCTGGGACCACCAGATCGTCTACGTCGACTTCGCCACCGGCGCGACGGTCACCGTGGCCGAGCCCACGACCGACGAGCTGCCGCAGGCCCTGGAGTTCACTCCCGCGCA
Organism: Streptomyces sp. W16; assembly: GCF_033194735.1. Taxonomy (NCBI): domain Bacteria; kingdom Bacillati; phylum Actinomycetota; class Actinomycetes; order Kitasatosporales; family Streptomycetaceae; genus Streptomyces; species Streptomyces sp. W16. The sequence continues at coordinate 5,752 of NZ_JAWOAI010000281.1, read as the reverse complement.
TGTCGGCGTCGTCGACGGCGCGACCCTGACCGAGTGGCAGCGCTCGGCGCCCGGCGACGACCCGTCCACCGTCACCCTGCCGGTCGCAGGCGCCCGCTGGATCAGCGACGACACGCTCGCCTGGTACCAGCGCAACGACGGCGACGCGTCGAACGAGCTGTTCGCGATACCCAGGGACGGATCCACCGCGGCCAAGGACCTCGGCGGAACCTTCCACGACGTCGAGGTCGGCGACGACGGCAGGATGCGCACGTCGCTCTACCGGCCCGACGTGGACGCCGCGATCCAGACCCTCACCGACGGCCGCGTCTCCACCACCGCGGGCGACGCCACGACCCTCCCCGCCGGACCCGCCCGGCTGGACGCGCTGGCCCTGTCCGGCGGCGCCCTCTACACCGCCGACGACTCGTCCCGGCTCGACGGAGTCCTGCTCCGCTCGGACCTGACGGTCGGTTCGGCCGGGGCCTCGGCGAGCACGCCGTCGCGGGTACTGGCGTACTCCGGCGGCCCGGTGCACCAGACGCTGGCCGCGGCCGGCGGACGGGTCCTGGTCGAGCAGACGGACGCCGCCGGCGCGGGCCAGTTCCAGGCCTACGAGAACGGCACGCAGGTCGGCACCCCGCTGGACTACACGGACACCTCGGTGGTGACGGTCGCGGACTTCGACGGCGCGCACGCGCTGCTCTCGGACAAGACCACCGCGTCCAACGGCACCCTGCTCCTCTACACCTTCGCCGACGGGCACACCCAGCGCGTGCCGTCCGGCTCGGCCCTGTACGGCGGCGCCGTGTACTCCTCGGAGCGCAACGGCACCACGACCACCTGGTCGATCCACCGCACCGACCTGACGACCGGCGCGGTCACCACCGTCGCCACCGTGAACTGCCTTCCGGGCGGCCTGCAGGTGCGCGGTTCCCGGATCCTGCTGACCACCTGCGGAGCCACTTCCTCCACCGGCCTGCTCCTCACGGTGGGCAGCTCGGTGACCACCACCGTGGACGCCTCCGCCTTCGTCCGCTCCCCGATCCTCGGCACGGACGTCCTCTACACGTTCACCAAGGCCACGGACAGCACCGACGTCACGCTGAACGCCCAGTCCCTGACCGGCACGGACACGACAGCGCACGCCCTCTTCACCCTCCCCACCAGGGCCAACACGGCCGCCGCCGAACGCTGGACGGTCGACCGCGACGCACCCTGGGCGGCCTGGCTGGACGACACCGGCGTCACCCACGTGACCTGGGCGGGCGTTCCCACCGCCGCCAAGGCCGCGACCGCCCCGACCGGCTTCAGCCCCAACGGCGACGGTTCGTCCGACAGTTGGACCCCCATCTGGACCTACGACCGTCCGGTGAGCTGGACCCTCACCCTCAAGTCCGGCTCCACACAGGTCCGTTCACTGACCGGCACCAGCTCCACCGGCAAGGTCACGCCGTCGTGGAACGGCACCACGCAGACCGGCACGGCGGCCACCGACGGCGCATACACCTGGACGCTGACCGCGACCGACACGGTCACCGGCCGGCTGGCGGCCGACGCCACCGGCAAGGTCACCCTGCGCCGGACCGTCCCCGCCGCCACCGTCACCGCACCGGCCGTCGCGAGCAGCGCGGGAACCACCGCGTCCGTGCCGGTCACCTGGTCGGCGAAGACGGCGGGCGTGAAGTCGTACGACATCGCCTGGCGCGTCACCACCCGCAACAGCGCGGGCGCCTGGACCCTCGGCCCGCTCCAGACCTGGCGCACCGCCACCACGGCCACCTCGGCGACCTTCGGCAAGGCGGGCAGCCCCGTGAAGCCGGTACCCGGAGTCACCTACCGCTTCTACGTCCGCGCCCACGACGACGCCGGCCAGACCGGCGCCTGGAGCAAGACGGCGACCACCGGCATCCCGCTCGACGACCGTGCCACGGCCCTGCACTACACGGGCACCTGGAAGTCGGCGTCCGCGACCTCCGCCTGGGCGGGCACCGTGCGCACCTCCGCCACCAAGGGCGCGTACGTCTCCTTCACGGCGAACGGCACCCAGCTGCGCGTCGTGGCGACCAAGAAGTCCAACGGAGGCCGCTTCGCGGTCGTGGTGGACGGAAAGACGGTCGGCACGGTCAACACCTACGCCACGAAGACCGCCTACCGGCAAGTGGTCTTCACCCGCACCCTCGGCACCACGGTCAAGTCCCACAAGGTCCAACTCCGCGTCCTCACCGGCAGCACCTCAACCCGCTCCACCGTCACCCTGGACGCGGTACTGACCACCCTCTGACCCACCCGCACCCGGGCCGGGACGGCCGCGAACTCCCCTACGGCACACTGCCGTAGGGGAGTTGTGCGATCCGTGGTGCCGGATTTTTTGGCGGGGCCCCGGGTACTGAACGTGTGAGCGACGGACAAGTCGCGTGCGGTGAACGGGAATCGGGGGCCCAAGCGGTGCAGTGGGTGTTGACCACGGTCGGGGCGTTGGTCGTCGGGTTGGTCACGAATGTGGTGTACGACGTGGTCAAGTACGGTGCCGTACGGTGGCCGGCCGTGCTGATGGACCGGCGGTCCCTGCCGCCGGCGGCGCGTGCGTACGACTCGGCGACGGACGGTCTGTACCCCTTCGTCACCTGGTCCAGGGAGCGCCGGCTCACCCCCGAGACGCTGCGGACCTCCTACGTCGGTCAACTGCGGCGCGGTCACGTCCTGGTCGGCGATGCCTGGGACGAAGGCGTACGCCGGTTCGAGGCGTCCGGAGACCGGGGGCGGACCGCCTATATCGCCGGCCTGGAGGTGGACACCGGGGAACACCCCGCCGCCCGTGACCTCCGGGTGGTGATCGCGGAGAGCAGGTACGCCCAGTGCCTGGCGGCCAAGACCCTGGTGTCCGCCGACTCCGCCGCGCAGGACCGCGTCCTGGACGCCGTCCGCCAAGGAAGCCACCACTTCGTCACCGTCGCACCGCCCACCATGGTCAGCGTGTGCGTGGCCGTGCTCAGCGCGGAGAACCGCATGCTCACGCTGCGCCGTTCCCTGGCGGTGCGCACCTATCCGGGGCAGTGGACCGTCGGCATCAACGAGTCCATGAAGTACAGCGACGAGCCGGGACGCGAGGAGGACTTCTTCGCACTGGTACACCGGGGTCTGCAGGAGGAGTTGGGCCTCGGCGCCGACAACTACGGGAAGATAGCCATCAGTTGGCTCGGGTGGAGCGGTGACGCCGCGTGCTACGTCCTCGTCGCCACTGTCCGGTCGACCTTGCGTTCCGCGCAGATCGATGAACTCAGGGCCCAGTGCCACAGCGTCTACGAACACGACCTGGCGGCATGGCTCCCGATGACCCGCTCCCGTATCGCGCGGATCATCGGCTCCAGCGGAAGCGGCCCGGACGCGGCTCAGCAGTGGTCCTATCTGGCGCCCCTCGTCGCCACGGAGTTGTGGCGCTCACGGCACACGGTGTAGCCGCGCGGGGCCGGGCGGCCGGGCGGGTGTCCCGGCTATCCCGTTCCCGTCGTGGCCAGTTGCCAGATCTGTGCCGTGGTCTCCGTCGCGGACTGTGTCGGTGGCGGGTCGTTCGGCAGTTGGGCCGGTACCGTCGTGTTCTTCTTCCCGCCGGGGCGGTCGGCGAACAGGGCGAGGGTCAGGGCGAGTTGGGGGTCCAGGCGGGTGGACCACACGGTCCGGCGGGTGATTCCGCCGCCCGCGCCGGCCGTGAAGGAGGACTGCGGGGCGCGCTGGGCCGCGGGGACCGCGGGGAGTGCGTCGCCGTACATCTTGGACATCTGTGCGCCCACCATGAACGCGTCCTTCTCGTCCAGCGCGCGCCGGGTGTCGGGGTGCGCGGTGTACGCCCGCCGACCGTCCCGGGTGATCTCCGTGACCGTGTACGGGGTCGCGTACATCCCGTTCGCCGCCACGGTCGCGTACGCCGAGGCCAGCTTCAGCGGGGTGGGTGCCGCGGTCTTCGGCAGTTCGGTCAGCGGGGCGCCGAGCGGGACCTTGCCGAAGGGGTCCAGCGCCGTCCCTGCCTCCACCGCGCCGCCCACCGCGTCGTTGAACGGCTGCCGGGCGTAGTCCGACCCCCCGTACAGCAGCCGCACCGCCCCTTCGCCGGGCACGATCGCCACGACGGCCGTGTGCAGCGTGGTGCCCTTGCGGCCCTTGAGGTTCTTCACCGCCTCGGTGGTGGCGTCCTGGAGCGCCAGGTCGAAGGTGGTGTGCACGGTGTAGCCGCCGCGTGCCAACTGGTCCTCGGTGATGCCGAGTCGGTCGGCGGCCTCCTGCGCCGCCACGTCGATCATGTACTGCCGCTGCCCCTCGGTCGCACCCGGCGGATAGAAGCGGAACGCCGGAAACGCGGCCTCGGCGCGCTGCTTCGCCGTGATGCCGCCGCTCGCCGCCATCGCGTCGAGCACCCACTCCCAGCGAGCCCTGAGCGTCGCGGTCACCTCGGGGTCGGAGCCCGCCTTCTCGTAGTACGAGGGGATGTTGACGATCGCTGCCAGCGCGGCGCCCTGGGAGACGGTCAGGTTCCGGGTGTCCACGCCGAAGTAGTTGCGCGCGGCGGCCTGGACACCGGCCGAACCCCGGCCGAAATACACGGTGTTGAGATAGCCCGCCAGGATCTCGTCCTTGGAGCGGGTGCGGTCGAGCTTGATCGCGATCAGTGCCTCGCGTGCCTTGCGCGACAGCGACTGTTCCGGGCTCAGCAGCGCGTTCTTGACGTACTGCTGGGTGATGGTGGACCCGCCCTGCCGTTCGCCACCGGTCAGCGAGGCCAGTACCGCGCGGGCGATGGCGCGCGGCGACACCCCGTCGTCCGTGCGGAAGGAGCGGTTCTCGGCCGCGATCACGGCGTCCTGGACATACCTCGGGACCTGCGACAGCGGCACCTCCTGGCGGTCGACGGGACCGCGCCGGCCCAGATAGGAGCCCTTGTCGTCGACGAAGACCGTGCTCTGTGTGACGGTCTCGGGGTGTGGCTCGGGGATGCCGGTCAGCCGGTACGCGACGACCGCGGCCGTGCACAGCGCCACGACCAGCACCAGGAAGGCGACGATCAGCCGCCGCAGCAGCCGGCCCCGGGTACGGCGGAGACGGAGGCGGAGCGGAATGCGCGGCCTGGAGGACCTGGATGACCTGGAGGACCGGGTGGACCTGATGGACCTGATGGACCTGGTGGAATGCTTCACCAGTCGCCCCCGCCCCGCGCGACGACCTTGCCGGCCGCGTCGTACACCGTGACGGTCGGACCGCCGTCGCCGTAGCTCGACTTCAGCTCCGCCGTCGACAGCGGTGCGCGCGTGTACCAGACGCCCCAGCCCGGGCTGCCCGCCAGCGTGAGGACGGTGCCGGTGAGCCTGCTGTCGTCGACGGTGACCTCGACGCGCGCCGGGTCGGCGGACAGGCCGCGGTACAGGCCGGACAGGAAGTACGAGCTGTTCAGCGGATCGGGCTGTACGGAGGCGGCCGGTTTGCCGCTCGCGGTGCCCACCTTGGAGCCGCTCGTGTAGCTGTCGTCGGTCAACCCGAGGAACTGGTTGGGCCGTTCAGGCGTCGACCAGTGCTTGCCGTCCGCGGTCAGCCAGACCTGCACCCCCGGCACGGCGTCCACCCGCTCACCGGGTGCGACGATCCGTATCGGGCTCCGCGCCACCTCGGCCGCCCCGGCAGCCGACCCGTCCGCGGTGCCGCCGCCCACGATCCGGTCGGCGGCGAAGACGCCCGCAGGGACGAGCAGCAGCGCGCAGAGCGCCGCACCCGCGAGCCTACGGCG
>NZ_JAWOAI010000280.1:0-12864 GCF_033194735.1 Streptomyces sp. W16 | reverse complement strand
CGGAGCCACCCGGCGCGAGCCGGCCGCCGCGTTCCGCGCGGCGGCACCGCTCAGGGCGACGAAGCGCCGGGCGGTCTCGAACTCGTACTCCTCGTGGTCGATGCCCTCGCCCTCGACCTCGAACAGATTGCTCGCCCAGTCGCCCGCCTTGGCGCCGACCGCGGTGCCGATGCCGGGGGCGATCGCCGTCCCGATGGCGCCCCCGATGGCGGGCAGCGCCTGCTTGGCGACGTTCTTGAGGATGCCGCCGAGCTGCTTGCCGACCGAGGACCGAAGGAAGCCCCCGGCCTTCTTCGCCGCGGCCTTCAGCCAGTTGCCCAGGAACTGTTCCAGCTCCTCCTCGGAGGTGACCCCCAACAGCTCGGTGGCCAGCTGGACTTCCTCCTCCTCGTCGAAGGGGCTCTCCAGCGACTCGGCCACCCGCTCCTCGCGGCGGCCCTCGGCACCGAACTCCTCTTCCTCTTCCTCCCGGTAACGCCTTCCGTATTCCTCTTCGTACGGCTGCATGAGACCAGCCCCTCCCGGCAGTGAGCCGACGCGACCTGTCCAGACCCCCGAACCAGGGCCTGGAACCGCAACGTTGGCAGCGCGCCGGGTACGGCGTCGCCAGGGAGGGGCCTGGGGAAGACCCTGGACCGGGCCGCCCCAGGGTCTCCGAGGACGGGCCGCGAACCGACTCGCGGCAGCTGTCCTACTGCGGGAAGTCCGCCCGCAGAGCCGGCTCCGTGGCGTCGGCCGTGGTGATGCCTGTCGGGCCGGCGAGGAGCAGCACGCTCGGGTCGTTGTTGTCCGAGATCAGGAGATCCGCGTCGCCGTCGCGGTCGAGATCGCGCAGGCGGACGTACAGGCCGAAGAGGGCGGACTCGGCCGGGCTGCCCGGTACGCCCGCGGTCGCGCGGGAGAACCACTGCGAACTCTTGCCGGTCAGGCCGCTCTTGCCGCCGCGCAGGACGTGCACGCCGCCCGCGCCCTTGGCGGAGCCGACCTTCTCCTCCGAGGCGCTGACCGCGAGGTCCGGGTAACCGTCGCGATTGGTGTCGCCGGCGGAGAGCGCCGTGCCGAAGGAGTCACCCTTGGCCGGGGCCGACACGACACCCGAAGTGGACTGGCTGAGGCGGTAGTTGGTGGTGGGGCCGGTCGCCCCGCCGCGCATGACCACGACCGAGCCCGCGCCCTTGTTGTACGGGGTGTCGCTGACGGCCAGGTCTCCGTAGCCGTTCTTGTCGAAGTCCGCGACGACGCCCGTGGGGCTGTAGTCCGGTGACGAGCTGTCGTACGTCGTGAACTTGCCGGACTTGACCGTGGTGCCGCCGCGCAGGAACCATGCGGCCTGCGTCATCTTGTCGGTCTGGTACTTGTAGCCCTGGCCGAGGACGTACAGGTCCGTGGCCTTGTCCTTGGTGACCTTTCCGGCGACGAGCCCGGTGGGTTCGAAGACATCGGTCAGGCTCGAACTCGGGACGTGCTTGGTCACCTTGCCCGTGGTGCCCGACTTGGAGAAACCGCCGCGGTAGACGTACACCGTCTTCACCCCGTCGGCGACCGCCAGGTCCGCCTTGCCGTCGCCGTTGAAGTCACCGGTCGCGAGGGCCTTGCCGAAACCGTAGTAGGTGTGGGGTGTGACGGGGACACGGGTGGCCTTGGAGCCGAGGCCGGACGCCGAGCCCCACACGATGGTGACCGCGCCCGCCGCGACCTTGCCGCTGACCTTCTCGCTGACGTCGCCGACGGCGAGGTCGGCATATCCGTCGCTGTTGAAGTCGGCGTTCGCCAGGGACTCACCGAAGTAGTCGGCGAACCCTCCGGCATCGCCCGCCGTTCCCGGTATCCCCGCGCTGTTCTGGTTGAACGTCTTCACCTTGGTGCCGGGGCCCGTGGCGGTCCCGTACGTCACGGTGACCGAACCGCTGTCGGCGACCGCGTAGTCGCGATAACCGTCGCCGTTGAAGTCGTCGGCGTACTTCGCTGCGGTCGCGGCGCTCGCGGGGCCCACCGTGAGGGTGAGCAGTCCGCCGGTCAGCGAGGCGGCCGTGGCCGTCGCGAGGACCAGGCGGTGGGTCTTCGTCCTGAACATGTGTCTCCTGCTGCGGGCAGCGCGGCCGGCCTGTCCGCCGTGATCTTGGATGGGTGCACGGAGGAGACTCGTGGAGTGGGGTGGGGGTTGTACGACGTGCGGGGATCCGCTCAATCGGCTTGCGGTTGGCCTGCCTTGAGGATCTCGGCGACGTCGAGGGTGACCTTGGCGCCGAGGGTGTCGGGGAGGGTGACGAGTTCGCCGGGGGCGTGGATGCGGTGGCTCGCGTACTCGTCCTTCGCCGGGTCGGTGAGGACGTGGATGCGTTGGTGCTTGCGATCGATGATCACGTACACCGGGACGTTGGCGTTGGCGTAGGCGGTGACCTTGGTCTGGAGATCCACCTTCCAGTTGCTTGAGGTGACTTCCAGGACCAGGCGGAAGACCACGGGGTCGTAGCAGTTGTTCTCGACGAGGTGCGTGTCGATGTCGGCGTCGACCACGGACAGATCGGGGGTCGCGTAGTCCTCGGGACCGTCAGGGAGCCAAATGCTCACGTTCTGGAGTACTTCGGTGTCGCCTCCGGCCAGTCCGGCCGCGGCGAAGGGAGCCCTCAACCGGTCCAGGGCGCGAGCGTGGGGGGCGTCCGGGGACGGGGTCACGAGGAGCTGGTCTCCGATGATCTCGACGCGGTAGCCCGGACGACTCTCCATGATCTCGTTGACCAGGGCCGTCAGCGGCCGGTTCCCGGGGGAACGCTCAACAGCTGCTGCGGACATCAGGTGCCTCCTGTGGGCCGGTGTCGAGAGCATCATCGTAGGCCGGACAGCGCCGATATGTCCTTGACGATCACGTTCACCCAAATGGGTTACCACACGGCAGAAGGCCCCGCTCCCAACCGGAAACGGGGCCCTCAGGGTCGTATCGCAAAGAACCTCAGAAGCGTCGCGTGATCAGCGCCCGCTTCACTTCCTGGATCGCCTTCGTGACCTCGATGCCTCGCGGGCACGCGTCCGTGCAGTTGAAGGTCGTGCGGCAACGCCACACGCCGTCACGGTCGTTGAGGATCTCCAGGCGCTGCTCGCCCGCCTCGTCGCGCGAGTCGAAGATGAAGCGGTGGGCGTTGACGATGGCGGCCGGGCCGAAGTACTGGCCGTCGTTCCAGAAGACCGGGCACGAGGACGTGCAGGCCGCGCAGAGGATGCACTTCGTGGTGTCGTCGAAGCGCTCGCGGTCCTCGGCCGACTGCAGGCGCTCGCGCGTGGGCTCGTTCGTGTCCTTCGTGATCAGGAACGGCATTACGTCCCTGTACGCCTGGAAGAACGGGTCCATGTCGACGACCAGGTCCTTCAGGACCGTCAGACCCTTGATCGGCTCGACCGTGATCGGCTTCTCGGGGTTGAGGTCCTTGATCAGGGTCTTGCAGGCGAGACGGTTCTTGCCGTTGATCCGCATCGCGTCCGAGCCGCAGATGCCGTGGGCGCAGGAACGGCGGAAGGTGAGGGTGCCGTCCAGTTCCCACTTGATCTTGTGGAGGCCGTCGAGGACGCGCTCCTTGGGGTCGATCTCCAGCTGGAAGTCCTCCCAGACCGCTTCCGCCGAGACCTCGGAGTTGAAGCGGCGGATCCGGAAGGTGACCGTGATGTACGGGGAGTCGGCGAAGCCGGGCTCGGGCTGGCCGGCCGCTTCCGCCTTGTCCAGAACAGGGGTAGCCATCAGTACTTACGCTCCATCGGCTGGTAGCGGGTCTGGACGACCGGCTTGTAGTCGAGACGGATGGACTCGGTGCCGTCGTCGCCGACCTCGCGGTACGCCATGGTGTGGCGCATGAAGTTGACGTCGTCGCGGTTGGGGTAGTCCTCGCGGTAGTGACCGCCGCGGGACTCCTTGCGGGCGAGCGCGGAGACCGCCATGACCTCGGCGAGGTCGAGCAGGTTGCCCAGCTCGATGGCCTCAAGGAGGTCCGTGTTGAAACGGCGGCCCTTGTCCTGGATCGAGACGTTGCGGTAGCGCTCGCGCAGCTCCGCGATCTTCTCGACCGCCGTCTTGATCGTCTGCTCGGTGCGGAACACCATGACGTTCGCGTCCATGCACTCCTGCAGCTCGCGGCGGATGACCGCCACGCGCTCGGTGCCCGTGGAGTTGCGCAGGTGCTCGACCTGGTCGATGACCTGCTGCGCCGGGTCCTCGGGCAGTTCGACGTACGACGCCTTCTGGCTGTACTCCGCCGCCGCGATGCCCGCCCGGCGCCCGAACACGTTGATGTCCAGGAGGGAGTTCGTGCCGAGGCGGTTCGCGCCGTGGACGGAGACGCAGGCGACCTCGCCGGCCGCGTACAGGCCCGGGACGACCGTGGTGTTGTCGGTGAGGACCTCACCCTGGACGTTCGTCGGGATGCCGCCCATCGCGTAGTGCGCGGTGGGCTGGATCGGGATCGGGTCCGTGTACGGCTCGATGCCCAGGTACGTGCGCGCGAACTCCGTGATGTCGGGCAGCTTGGCGTCCAGCTGCTCCGGCGGGAGGTGCGTCAGGTCCAGGTACACGTGGTCGCCCTCGGGACCGCAGCCGCGGCCCTCCCGGATCTCCGTGTAGATGGAGCGCGAGACGACGTCACGGGACGCGAGGTCCTTCATGACCGGCGCGTACTTCTCCATGAAGCGCTCGCCGTCCTTGTTGCGGAGGATGCCGCCCTCACCGCGGGCGCCCTCCGTCAGCAGGATGCCCATGCGCCAGATGCCGGTCGGGTGGAACTGGAAGAACTCCATGTCCTCCAGCGGCAGCCCGCGCCGGTACACGGCGGCCTGGCCGTCACCGGTCAGGGTGTGCGCGTTGGAGGTCACCTTGAAGAACTTGCCGGTGCCGCCGGACGCGTAGATCACGGCCTTCGCCTGGAAGACGTGGATCTCGCCGGTCGCCAGCTCATACGCGACGACGCCCACCGACGTCTTCACGCCGTCGACGTCGGCGATCAGCTGGTCGAGGACGTAGAACTCGTTGAAGAACTCCACGCCCTCCTTCACGCAGTTCTGGTACAGCGTCTGGAGGATCATGTGGCCGGTGCGGTCGGCCGCGTAGCAGGAGCGGCGGACCGGGGCCTCGCCGTGGTTACGGCTGTGACCGCCGAAACGGCGCTGGTCGATCGTGCCGTCCGGCGTGCGGTTGAACGGCAGGCCCATCTTCTCCAGGTCGAGGACCGAGTCGATGGCCTCCTTCGCCAGGATCTCGGCGGCGTCCTGGTCGACCAGGTAGTCGCCGCCCTTGATCGTGTCGAAGGTGTGCCACTCCCAGTTGTCCTCCTCCACGTTGGCGAGCGCGGCGGCCATACCGCCCTGCGCGGCGCCCGTGTGGGAGCGGGTGGGGTAGAGCTTCGTCAGGACCGCGGTGCGGCTGCGCTTCGTCGACTCGATCGCGGCGCGCATACCGGCGCCGCCGGCGCCGACGATGACGGTGTCGTATTTGTGGATCTTCATCAGAATTCCTCAGTCCCTCAGCCCGATGGCCTAGCGGATGTTCGGGTCGAAGGTGAAGATCACCAGCGTGCCCAGCAGGATGGTGAACACCGTGGCGGTGTAGAGCAGGCCCTTGAGCCACAGCCGGGTGTTCGCGCGCTCCGCGTAGTCGTTGATGACCGTGCGCAGGCCGTTGGCGCCGTGCAGCATCGCCAGCCAGAGCATCAGCAGGTCCCAGACCTGCCAGAACGGCGAGGCCCAGCGGCCGGCCACGAAGGCGAAGCCGATCTTGGAGACACCGCCGTCGAGCACGAGCTGGATCAGCAGGTGGCCGAGGACCAGGACGACCAGCACGACGCCGGACAGGCGCATGAAGAGCCAGCCGTACATCTCGAAATTGCCCCGGGTCGACTTCGGGGTCTTCTTGGTGCGCTTGCGGGGGGCCTCGATGAGGGGCGCGGGGTTGTCTACGGTGTAAAGGGACTCGCCCTCGACCGGGCCGATGCCGGAAGCGGTGGATTCGGTGGTGGCCATGGGTGTCAGCTCCCGAACAGTTCACGAGCGGCGTGGCCGAGCACGGGGTAGATCGCCCCGAGCATGAGCACGACCCACAGGCCGACGACGGACCAGAGCATCTGCTTCTGGTAGCGCGGGCCCTTCGACCAGAAGTCGACGGCGATGACGCGCAGGCCGTTGAGGGCGTGGAACAGGATGGCGGCGACGAGGCCGTACTCCAGCAGGCCCACGATCGGCGTCTTGTAGGTGGCTACGACCTTGTCGTAGTCCTCGGGGGAGACACGCACAAGAGCGGTGTCCAGCACGTGTACGAACAGGAAGAAGAAGATGAGGACGCCGGTGACTCGATGAGCCACCCAGGACCACATTCCTTCCCGGCCGCGGTACAGCGTTCCAGCCGGCACGGAAGAACCCTCCGGGAGCGGGGATTTAGGGCCGCGCCGGCTTCTCTGTCGGTCGGGCCCGGCCGGGTACGGTCCTCCGGCCCTCAGCATCGTATCCAGCCGTTGACGCGGGTCTTACGGCGGGCCTGCTGGTGTGATCAAACTGGCACCCAAAGGGGCACGTACGGGCTAGTTTCGGGCGGCTAATGGGTGGGGGGTTCGCCTGTTTTGCCGGGTGCGCGAGCGCTGTGGCTGGTCGCGCAGTTCCCCGCGCCCCTGAGTAGCTCCAGCAAGCGCCCTCTTGCCAGGCGCCGGAGTTCCTCCGCCACCACCACCCGCTCCTCCTCCGGATCGTTCGTCAAGCGTGACCGGATTCCTGCCAGTACGTGGTCCAGGACCTCGTCCGGGGCAATCCCGTCCGGGCAGATGACGAACACGTGGCCGAAGCGGGCCTCGTAGGCAGCGTGAGCCGCGTCGAGGGCCATGTGGGCCGCCTCGTACGTGTCGTCCGGCAGGACCGGGAGCGACTCGCCCGCCAGTGCCTCCGCCAGGTCACCCGCCGTCAGGTCGTACGCCGCCTCGTCGGACGCGGCGAGCAGGGCGTCCAGGTCGGGGTAGGGGCGGTGGTCGGTGAGGCGGCGGGACCAGCGGAGGCTGTGGAGGCAGGTGAGGAGGGTGTGCCGGGCGTCCTCGGGAGGCGCTGTGTTGAACGTCTCCAGCGATTTCGGGGACGGCGAGGTGCGGGACTGCTCGGGCAGCGCCGGTATGGCCAGTCGGCCGGGAAGGTGGGGAAGGCGGTGCGAAGGCAGTGTGGATCCTCGCGTCACGGACGGTGCGGCAGGGGATGCGGTGAGAGGTGCGTCACCACGTTATCGGGAGTGGTCATGACGTGTCCGTTCGATGCCCGAATTTCACCCGGACGGGAGAGTTTCGGAACGTGTGGTGGACACTCGCGGTCCGCCCGGGCCGTAGGTTGGCGCCGTGAGCCAGCACAGGCGCCGCTCGTCGGCGAAGCCGTTGAAGCCGTTCAAGCCGTTGAAGCAGCGGCGGGGGTTGATCGCGGTCGCCGTGGCCACCGCGGTGGTCGGGGGCGGCGTGGGCCTCGGGCTGTGGGCCGCGTCCGGGGACGACGGAAGCCCCGTGGGGGCGGCGCTGAGCCCTTCCGACGGCACCTCCACCTCCTCGCGGGCCGCGAACTCACGCACCCCCACGCCCACTCCCACCCCGAGCCCGACCCGCGTCTATCCGCTGTCGCAGACGCCCCGCACGATTCCCGCCGTGCGCTCGCACACCCCCGCGCGCGGCCCCGGCTGGCGCCCCGTCAAGGGGGAACGGGTCGTCGTCGACGACGCCGACCTCGTCGACGAAGGGCGGCTGATCGCCGGCGAGTTGGGGCTGACGTACGCGGGCGAGTCGAGTGACGTGCGCGCCGGGGACGTACGGCTGGCGCTCAACGACGACGAGGGCGCGAACCCGGAGTCGTACGCGATGACCGTGCGCGGCGGGCGGGTCACCATCAGCGGGCCCTCGGACGCGGGGGTGTTCTACGGCACCCGCACGCTCAAGCAGGAAGTGCACGGCGGCGGTACGGCGCCGGAGGGCGTCGTGCACGACCAGCCGGCCAAGCCGCGGCGCGGGTTCATGCTGGACATCGCGCGCAAGCCGTTCACCGCGTCCTGGATCGAGGACCGGGTACGGGAGTTGGGCGACCTGAAGTTCAACGAGCTGGGGCTGCACTTCTCCGACGACCAGGGCTTCCGGATCGAGTCCACGACCCACCCCGAGGTCGTGTCGAAGGACCATCTGACCAAGGCGCAGGTGAAGCAGATCGTCGACCTCGCCGCCGCTCGGCACATCACCGTCGTGCCCGAGATCGACTCGCCGGGGCATCTCGGCGCGGTGCTCGCCGCGCATCCGGATCTGCAGCTGCGCAACGTGTCCGGTGTCGCCAGGCGTGGTGCCATCGACATCTCCAAGGACGCGTCCGCCGCGATCGTCGACGAGCTGCTCGACGAGTACGCCGGGCTCTTCCCCGGCGACCAGTGGCACCTCGGCGGCGACGAGTACCAGGCGCTGACCGTCGCCAACCCCCAGGCGTCCTTCCCGCAGTTGGCCGCCGCCGCGACGAAGGCCTACGGCTCCGGCGGGTCCGTCGCCGACCTCACCACGGGCTGGCTCAACGACCGCGCCGACACGGTGCGCAACCACGACCGGACGATGCGGGTGTGGAACGACGGCTTCCTCGCCGGTACGTCCGTGCAGGCCGCCAAGGATCTCCAGGTGGCGTACTGGACGGGCAAGGAGATCGGCGCCCGGCAGCCCGTCGCGTATCTGAGCGCGGGCCGCAAGGTCCTCAACTACAACGACGAGTACCTGTACTACGTCCTCGGCGAGCCGCAGACCTTCGTCTATCCCACCGGGCGGCGGATCTACGAGCAGTGGACCCCGCGGGTCCTGCGCGGGACGCAGGCCGTCCCCGCGAAGTACGACAGCCAGATCCTCGGCGGCTCCTTCGCCGTCTGGTGCGACCTCGCGGGCTCCCAGACACAGGCCCAGGTCGCGGCCGGCATCCGCATGCCGCTGCGCGCCACCGTCCAGAAACTGTGGGACCCGGGGACCCCGGCGCTGACCTGGACCCAGTTCAAGTCCCTTGCGGACAAGGTGGGTTGAGGGGGGCTGCGGATCCGAGCCCCGTTGGCTGAAAACCTCTTCTTCCGGTTTCCCGACCTGCCCGAGGTCGTCCCGTGTGACACTCCCGGGGTGGAGCACGCAGTCAGGGGAAACGCGGGCTTCGCAGGGGAGGGGCCCCGCCGAGGGAGGTTCGGATGAGTCTGGTGGAACTGATCGCTCAGGCCGACGAACGCGCACTGGCCGCCAGTGGGCTGGCTTGTTTGGATCGGTGCGTGCCGCTGCTGGGCGGTGGTGACGAGGTCCTGCGGCCGTTGTGGGCGGGCCTCGCGGACGGCACCGTGGGCGAGGAGTGGGGCGAGCGGCTGGCGAAGGCGCGCGGCGAACTGCCCGCCCTCTTCGAGGAGCCCGGTGAGGACCGGGCCGCGCCGCTCGCCCGACGGATGCTCGACACCGCCCCGGACATGCCGGCCGACCCCTCGGTACGGGAGTGGGCCGACGCCTGCTCCGTCGCCTCGCTGCGCATCCACCAGCTCCTCGACCCCGCCGACGACGGCTCCTCGGTCGACGCCCGGCGGGCGGGCCGTACGGACGGGGTCTCGCCGCTCGTCGCCGCCGAACTGCGCCGCCAGATCACCGTGCTCGAACTCCTCTCCGGCCCCGCCCCGGGCGGACTCCGCCAGGCCCTGGCCGTGTCGACGGAGGGCCGCCGGGTACTGCGCGCGGTGGTGTCACGCCGGGCACGCGGACGGGGATGAGCGGGGCCAGGACTCTGTTTTCTGCGGAGTCTGTGAGCGTCGTGCGGTGAGGATGGGGTGGTCCTGCGCCGGTCCGGGGGAATGTCCGGATCGTGGTGCCGGAAGACCGCCCGCCCGTGCTTCTCCTGGTGTCGTGACAGAGCGGATGAGGGAATGGTCGCCCCGGCCCAGGGCCGCAGCGCAGCCCATGCGGTGGGCCGCGGACGCGGTGGCGACGATGCGCGAGGGCGCCCGGGTACGCCTCGACTACTCGGCGCGGAGCCTGTGGCGCGTCGACCGGATGATCGAGGAGATACGGCGGGAGGGCGCGCCGTACGCCGCCGTGGAGAGCGAGTTGCGCGGATTCGGGGCGTACGCCGGTGAGGTGATCGCGCGGCAGACCGGTGCCGAGTGGTGGGCGACCGGCGGTGAGCACTGGCTGCGCACTCCGGAGGGGCACCTGTGGGACCCCATCGACGAGGCGCGGCGGTGCTTCGGCGGGCACGGGTCGCTGCGGCTGCTGTGCCGGGACGCGGTGAACGGCGGACACCGGTGAGGGAGTTGGCCGGCAGCGGAGTCCGGAGGTTCCGGCGGTTCCGGGGCTCGGCAAAATCGGCGTAATTAGAGACGCCTGCGTTCCCAAGGGAAAGGTCCGGGAGGACGATGAGGGCAACTGCCGGACCGGGGAGGGCACATGGCCGACAACCGTCGTTGGTGGGCGCTGGTCGTCATCGCGCTCGCGCAGTTGATGGTCGTCCTCGACATGACCATCGTCAACATCGCACTGCCGTCCGCCCAGACCGACCTGGGGATGTCGGACGGGAACCGGCAGTGGGTCATCACCGCCTACACCCTCGCCTTCGGCGGACTGCTGCTGCTCGGCGGCCGGATCGCCGACCTCGCCGGACGCAAGAACACCTTCATGATCGGGCTGATCGGCTTCGCCGCCGCGTCCGCGCTCGGCGGTGCCGCCGCCAACCAGGGCATGCTGTTCGGCGCCCGGGCGCTGCAAGGAGTCTTCGCCGCCCTCCTGGCCCCCTCCGCGCTGTCGCTGCTCACGACGACGTTCACCGACCCGAAGGACCGCGGCAAGGCCTTCGGCGTGTTCGGCGCGATCGTCGGCGCGGGCGCGGCAGTCGGCCTGCTCGCGGGCGGCTTCCTCACCCAGTACCTGGACTGGCGCTGGTGCCTCTACGTCAACGTGCCCATCGCGCTGGTCGCGTTCGCCGGCGCGTGGGTCCTGCTCAGCGACAGCTCCCGGCACCCGGAGGCCCATCTCGACATCCCCGGCGCGCTCCTCGGCTCGGGCGGCATGCTCACCCTCGTCTACGGCTTCTCCGAGGCGGAGTCGAGGAGTTGGGGCGACGGACTCGTCCTGGGCCTGCTCGCCGCCGGTGTCGTGCTGCTCGTCGCGTTCGGGTTCTGGCAGACCCGGGCACGGGTTCCGCTGCTGCCGATGTCGGTGGTGAAGGACCGTCAGCGGATCGGTGCGTTCCTCACCATCCTGTTCGTCACCATCGGCATGTTCGGCGTGTTCCTCTTCCTCACCTACTACATGCAGCGCGTCCTCGGCTATTCGCCGGTCAGGACGGGCGTCGCCTATCTCCCCATCACCGTCGGCATGATCACCGGCTCCACACAGGTCGCGGCCCGGCTGGTGTACCGGGTCCCGCCGCGCACCCTGATGGTCCCGGGCCTGCTGATCGCGGCGGGCGCGCTCGCGCTGATCGCCCAGGTCGGGGTGGAGCCCGCGTACGCCACGTACATCCTGCCCGGCATGCTGATGCTCGGCCTCGGCATGGGTACGGCGATGATGACGTCGGTGTCCCTGGCCACCGGAGGCGTCGCCCCGCGCGACGCGGGCGCGGCCTCCGCCACCTTCAACACCGCCCAGCAGGTGGGCGGTTCGATCGGTACGGCCCTCCTGAACACGATCGCCGCCACGGTCACCGCGCGCTACGCCACCGCCCACGCGGGCCCCGGTGTGAACAAGCCGCTGCTGGAGGCGAAGGCCGCGGTGCACGGCTTCAACGTCGCCACCTGGTGGGCGATGGCCTCGATCCTGCTGGCCGCCCTCATCGCGGGCGTCCTGGTGAACGCGGACCGGGTGCCGTCACCGGGCGCGGTGACGACGGAGACGCCCCAACAGCCGGTGGACACAACGCTGTAGGGCGACGGGATCTAGGGGCAGTACCCCGCGGCGGGGATGCTGTGACACTTCTGTGAGGTCCGGCGCTGATGGCGATGGGGGGTGCGGGGGACCGCCGCGCCCGGTACGGATTCTTCGCGAACTCGGTACGTGACCCGGTACGTCGAGATCAGTGCGTCGATCGGTACGTCACCGGGACCGTACGGACGAGGACAGTCCTTGGGCCAGACAGGCGAGCCCCGCCGCGGGCACGCGCACGACGGGGAACTGGGTGCCGCTGTCGCGCGCGCCCAGGAGGGCGACGACGGCGCTTTCGCGGTCGCGTACCGGATCGTGCAGCCAGGACTGCTCGGGTATCTGCGCGGGCTCGTCGGCGACGAGGCCGAGGACGTGGCGTCCGACGCCTGGCTGGAGATCGCCCGTGACCTCGGCCGCTTCCGGGGCGACGGGGCGGGCTTCCGCGGCTGGACGGCGACCATCGCCCGGCACCGGGCACTCGACCACCTCCGCAGACAGCGGGTGCGGCCCCGGTCGGCGACGCTCGAACAGGACGTGTTCGAACTCCCCGGTCCACACAGCACCCATGACCAGGCGCTGGAGTCCCTCTCCACCGAACACGCCCTCGACCTGGTGCGTGGCCTGCCCCGCGACCAGGCGGAGGCGGTCCTGCTCCGTGTCGTCGTAGGCCTCGACGGACCCGCCGCCGCCCGCGTCCTGGGCAAACGCCCGGGCGCGGTACGCACGGCGGCCTACCGGGGGCTGAAGCGGCTGGCCCGTGAACTCGCCGGGGAGGGTGTGACGGATGCCGGCACCAGGACGCTGGGGGAGTCGGACGACGGTTCGGCGACGGATGGACACGGACATGACTGAGCAGCGGAACGGCGACGGCTTCCCGGCTCTGCTGGGCGCCGCGTTGCGCGATGTCGGCGTGGACGACGAGGCGGAGCGGCGGGCGGTGGCCGCGTTCCGGCTGGCCAGGGATTCCGGC